>JAGONM010000010.1 GCA_017993055.1 Armatimonadota bacterium | reverse complement strand
CGGAACCGCATATCTGGAATTCTCGTCCTATTATTATCATTGGCAATCCGCCGGCGCTTCAGAAGGTTAGGAATGTGACCGCGGCGGGAAAAATGTTAACGCTTCAGGAAGGAGATTCGGCGTCGGTTGTTGAAGCTTCTTGCGTGTATGGAAGCGGAAAGCGAGGGGGTTTCGTGTCTGTAAAACCTAGAATAGCAATCCTGATAATCGCCGCGGCGTTCTGCGCCATGACGACGGCCGCTTCGGCGGCCGAGATATCCCTGGCCGGCATCAGGCTCGGGCGATCGTGCCTGAACGTCCTCCAGAAATACGGCGACCCGTCGGAGGTCAGAGTCGGCGCGCGGGCTCAGGGCGACCCGCAGGCGGGCGGCGCGCAGATGCCGGGTGGGCTGCCGGGCATGGGCATGGAGGTGCCTCCCGGTATGGGTATCGAGATGCCTCCGGGTCTCGCTATGCCGGGCGCTCCTCAGGCGCAGGCTCAGCAGGCGAACGCGAGAGAGATTACCTGGATCTACCGGTTCTCCCAGAACAGGACCCTGGAGTTCATCATAGACCCCGAGGGCCGCGTGCTTCAGATCACCGCTGTGGGCGCGCAGTGGTCCGGCCTGCGAACTGCCAAGGGCATCATTCTGGGCAGCACCTACAAGCAGGTCATCATGGCCTACGGTTTCCCGGAGTCGCACGAACGGTCGGGGATCGAACTCGTCACCAGGTATGCCGACTCCGATCGAGTAGCGTTCACCCTGGTCGGCAACCAGGTAGTGAGCATAACGATAGCCTTCATGGACTAGCGGTGGCTCCGTGTGGTTGACTCGCGCGACGCAGTTGAAGAGATCCGCGGGCGGATCAACATCCTCGATGTCATATCCGAGTATGTGTCGCTGAAACGCGCCGGCAAGAGCTTCAAGGGCCTCTGCCCGTTCCACGCGGAGAAAACACCCTCGTTCAACGTCAGCGAGGAGTTCCAGTCCTGGCACTGTTTCGGCTGCGACGAGCACGGAGACGTGTTCTCGTTCCTGATGAAGATCGAGAACCTTACGTTTGCGGAGGCGCTGGAACGGCTGGCAAAGAAAACCGGAGTAGAGCTGCAGCGCTCCAAAGACCGACAGACAAGCCGCAGAGAGCTCCTGAGTAGGATCAACGGTCTCGCTGCGGCTTATTACGCCGCCCTGTTGAAACGCAATCCGGCGGCCCTGGAGTACCTCGTCGGGCGCGGGCTTGCAGAAGAAACCATCGAGGAGTTCAGGCTCGGGTACGCGGCGCCCGGATGGGACGGGCTGGCGACATATCTGGCCGGCAAGAAGGTGAGCGAGGGCGACGCCGCGCTGGCCGGGCTTCTCATCAAGGGCGATCGCGGCTATTACGATCGGTTTCGGCATCGGGTGGTCTTCCCGATCCTTGACATCCAGGAGCGCGTGATCGGGTTCGGCGGGAGGGCGATCGGAGACGATCAGCCGAAATACCTGAACTCGCCGGAGACACCGCTCTTCAGCAAGACCCGGGCGCTCTACGGCCTGAATCTCGCGCGGAAGAAGATCGCGGCGGAGGACGCGGCGGTAGTCGTCGAAGGGTATATGGACGTCATCGCGGCGCACCAGGCGGGCTTCGGCCACTGCGTTGCGACGCTCGGCACGGCCCTGACGACCGAGCACACGAACATCCTGTCCCGCTACACGAAGAGGATCGTGCTGGCCTACGATGCGGACGGCGCCGGCATGAAGGCCGCCCTGCGGAGCGCGGCGATGTTCCTCGAAGCGGAGTTCGACGTGCGGATCGCCCGGCTGCCGAAGGGGGAAGACCCGGACAGCATGCTCCGAAGAGGGGCGACGGCGGAGTTCGCATCCGCGCTGTCGGACGCCCAGCCGATAGTGGACTACAGGTTGGGCCTGCTGAGGGAGTCTCACGACCTCTCGACGCCGGCGGGCAAGGCCTCGATGCTCAGGGAGATCGCGCGGATCCTGGCGGAGATTCCGTCTACCCTCCAGAGGGAAGAATACATACGGAGCCTGGCGGTCGGCCGCTTCCACCCCAGTTGGGAGAGCGGGCGCATCGGCGAGGTTGACATCAGGCGCGAGATCGAGCAGATACTCCGCCGCAGGGGCGCCGGCCCGCACAGAGCCCCTCGCGTCGAGGAGGACAGGAAACAGCCGGAGTCCGAGCCGGAAGCGCGGATCGGCAGCGCGGAGAGAAGCATTCTCCGAGCGCTGATCCACGGGAGCGAATACACCGCCGTGCTCGCCGAGTCGGTCTCGCCGGAGGATTTCTCGACCGAGTCCGGGCGCGAGGCCGCATCGGCGCTGATGGGGATGATCGCGGAGCAAGGGACCGTCAGCGTGCCCGAACTGCTCGCGGCGGTCGGCGGCGGCGCAGGGAAGATCATCTCGGAACTGGCCGTAGACGACGAAGGCCCGCCGCTGACCGAGGAATGGCTGCGGGGATGCGCCGAGTCCGTAAAGAAGGCCCGTCTGAAGAGGCTTCGCACGCAGGACGTCATGCAGCCGTTCATACGGGAAGGGATCATCGAGGCGGGAGACAGCCCCGAACAGACGAGGGAGCGGCTCAGGGCGTACCTGAAGGAGTCCGGAAAGCTTTCGGAAGAGGGCGCCCGTGAGGGGAATAAAGACAGTGACAGTTGAAGAGATCAAGGACAACGTGGAAGTGCGGAAGCTGCTCGAAGAGGGCAAGCGCAAGGGTGTGCTTACCTATGACGAGATAAGCGACGCGCTCAGCCACCAGGAGGATATTGACGCCGAGCAGATCGAGGACCTGCTTCAGACCTTCGCCGACGAGGGCATCCAGGTGGTTGACAAGGGCAAGGATGTCGAGGATGCGATCGAGGAGCCGGTCGGCATAGATGATGAGGCGCCCGCCAAGGAGCCCGACGCTCCCGACAAGGAAATCGCCGCGATCGAGGGCCTGCCGATAGACGACTCCGTGCGCATGTGGCTGAGGGAGATCGGCAAGACGCCTCTTCTGAACATGGCGGAGGAGGTCCGGCTCGCCAAGATCATCGCCGAGGACGACAGCAGGACCGTCGAGGCCCAGATGGCCAAGGAGAAGCTCATCCAGTCGAACCTCAGGCTGGTAGTGAGCATCGCCAAGCGGTACAGCGGCCGGGGGATGTCGTTCCCCGATCTCATCCAGGAGGGCAACATCGGCCTCATCCGCGCGGTCGAGAAGTTCGACTACCTGAAGGGCTACAAGTTCAGCACATACGCCACATGGTGGATCCGCCAGGCCATCACCCGCGCCATCGCCGACCAGGGGCGCACGATCCGCATACCCGTGCACATGGTCGAGACGATCAACCGCCTGATGAAGACCCAGAGCCACCTGACTCAGGAGCTCGGGCGCGACCCGACGCTCGACGAGATCGCGAAGGAGATGGAGATACCGGTCGAGCGCGTGAGCGAGATCTACCGCATCGCGCCGGAGCCGCTCTCGCTGGAGACTCCCATCGGCGAGGAGGAAGACAGCCACCTGGCTGACTTCATACAGGACCAGGAGACCGTATCGCCCGACGACGCGGCGACCCATCAGCTGCTGAGGGAGCGGATCGTGGAGGTGCTCTCGGAGCTCACGCCGAGGGAGCGCGACGTGCTCCGGATGCGTTTCGGGCTCGACGACGGCTATCCGAGGACGCTGGAGGAGGTCGGCCGGCACTTCGCGGTCACCCGCGAACGCATCCGCCAGATCGAGGCGAAGGCGCTGAAGAAGCTCCGCCACGCCAAGCGGCGCAAGAAGCTCGAGGAGTATCTGACGTAACCGATATAAGCGGAAGGGCAGGCCCTTTGGAGCCTGCCCTGCTGTATCGTCTATTCTGCTGCGCTTCGGATCGCTACTGCTTCCACGCGAGCGTCGGGACTGTGTCCGGCTTGGCGAAGAGGCCCGCCTTGAGCGCATCCATGAGCGAAACAGCATCGTCGCCCCGTGGGATCGAGCAGTAGGCGTAGCTGTAGACCACCACTCCGCTGTAGCCCGCGCTCTTGGCCATAGCGATCTGGTCCACCGCCGCATCCGCGCTCATCTTGTAGCCGCCCTGACCCATGTAGATCGCCCGACCGGTGTTCGAGAGTGACGAGGTCTCCTCGCTCTTGGTGAGGAACACCCGGCTGTCGAGCGCGAAGTTCATCGGCACGGCGAAGTCGAGGATGCCCGCTCGAAGCCACGCCTCCCAGTCCTGGAAGCGATAGTCCGCCGCATCGGACCGGTTTGCGAAGACCGCCGCCGATATCTTCACCGCCGGCTTGATGGCGGTCGCGCGCTGATAGACCGCCTGCACGAACTGGGTGGACTGCGCCTTCCGCCAGTTGCACCATGCCTCATCGTTCTTGTCCGGCTTGCCGGAACGGCTCGTCTGCTGGTTGAACAGGGCGACGCTGGTCTCGTTGTAGCCGGCCTCCCTTGCCGGATACCGCACGATGTCCAGGTGGATTCCGTCCACGTTGTACTTCCGAACGATCTCCTCCGCCAGTCCCGCGAGGTAGTCCCTGACCGCCGGCACTCCGGGGTCGAGGAAGACCTTGTCGCCGGGGAACTTCGTCCGACCTCGGTCGTCCTTCATCAGCCATTCGGGATGGGTCAGGTGAACCTGGTTGGCATCCACCTTCACCCACGAGTTGTCGTGATAAACCTCGAAGAGCGAGAGCCACGCATGGACCTGCAGACCGCTCGCATGCGCCTTTGCGATGATGTCGGCCAGCGGATCGTATCCGGCCGCGCAGTCGCTTGCCTTCGGTTCGATGGCGGAGCTGTAATACACGTCGCCGCGCTTCCGTACCTGTACGAACAAGGCGTTGAAGTTGCAGTCTTTCGCCTTGCCTACCATATCGACAGTCTGTTCAGCGTTCTTGAAGCCGGGATGGAACGCATCCACCCACAGGCCGCGCATCTCCGCCGCCCCGCAGGGAGCGGCGAGAATCACGGCGGCACACGCCAGAATCGTCAGCGCAATGAGCTTCTTCATTGTTCTCCTCCTCTCCCTACTGAGCCGGCGGGACCGGTATGATCAATGCCAGGTCGTTCCTGGCGGGATAGACCTTGTATGCCGTGCTTGCCGCCATCTCACCCGTGCTGAGATCATCCACTGCTTCCCAAGCCGAACCGGTCCGCGTGCCGATAGCATGTATCCAGCCGGCCATGACCGCTTCCGGCAGACTGAGCAGAGTTACTCCGTCAGTGACCTTGCATTCAGACCACTTGACATCGCTGGTGAACGGGTTGCCTATCAGCGACATATCTCCCGGGGGATCCGACCCGTACGGCAGGCTTATCCATTGATCCCCGCCCAACGGCAGCCGTGGGTGATTGTACGAAGTTGCACCGCCGGATGGGATATACAGACCGTAGCCTTCGCCGACGAGGCAGCCCCCGAATACCGAGCCTCCGCAATCCTGGTACGTCACCCATGTCTGCGAAGGCGCATCGTAGCGGTACAGGCAGCCCGAGAGCGATATTGCCGTGTTGCCGACAAACACATCCTCCGGCCCGGGTAGACTGGGTATCCCCGCCAGCGAAAGAAGATTCCAGCATCCCGCGGTGAGCGGGACGTTCTCGTTGGTCCACGAACTCACGACCTCGACGCCATCGCTTCGCGGCTTCAGCAACGGGATGGCTCCGTTGGCCGTCTCGGTCGCCCCGCTGATGCCGGTCACCCTCACGTAGTCGTCAGCGTACACGTTGACGCCGCTTGGCCAGAGCACGCGGATGCCTGTGCCCAGTCCGCTCAGATCGTAGACGCCGGAACCATCGTCAATGTAGAACCAGTCGCCGTTGGCGGTATCCACGCCGGTGACCCTGCCCCAACTCTGGACCAGCAGCCCGACGTTGTAGAGGCCGAATCCCGTGATGGGAACGGGCGTGCTCGATCCGGCGGGGCTGCCTGCCAGCCATTGGTTGCGCATGCCGAGCGGTGCCAGGGGAGAGTTGCCTGAGTATGTCGGCTGGCTACCGGGCGTGAGGACGCGCTCGCCGTCGCTCGTGCCCAGAGTTCCTTCAAGGCTGACTTTCTGGCCCACAGTCGGCATAGTCTCAGTCTCATCCCATGCGACGGCTATGCCCGCCGTGCGATCCGGCTCCTCGATGTAGAAGACCTCCTCGTCGCCGAACACCGCCGTCACGATCTTCCCGTCCAGGCTCACGCTGGAGTCGTCCGGCATCTTGATCAGATCGGCGGTGGAATAGACCGGAGCAGGCTTACCTACCGTCAGTTCCATCACGGTGATCGAGCCGGAGGGGAATACGTGGGTGATATCATAGTCCGTCTGCGGGTCATATTCGGGCGCGACCCCGCTGACGCTCACCGTGCTGATGCGGCCGGGATAGCCACCGTCGTTCTGCGCCGCGAGCGGATCGGCCACGGTGGCATCCCACGACTTGAGTGTGTGCCAGGTGACGCCCGTGGGTGCTGCTCCCAGGTTGTCCAGAGTGATCGTGCACTCCCGGTCCGCGGCCCAGTCTTTGTTGACGACCGTGACGTAGATCTTCTCGTAGTAGCCGTTCCCGCTGTCCGTGTCCGTTGCGGTTGCGAGAGCGCTGAGGTAGGGAGCGGACTCACCTGTCGGGATGCTGTCATACATCGGGGTCGGAGTCGTGAACGTGCCTGTCGTAACGCCGGGGTCGTCCAGGAGTTCTGTCCCCGTGTGCTGGAGGAAGAGCCGGTAAACCTGGGCAGCGGGCGACATGATAAACGACTCTGGCGTGCAACTGGGCGAAGGGTTCTCGATGGGATCGTATGCCGCCGAACAGGTGGGCTGGGCCATGTGGTAGAACCAGTTGTTGAGGTTCCAGAAACAGCCGAAATCTACCTCGTGACGAAGCATCTCCTGGACAATGCACGCGGAGGCGACGGCTCCTTTCAGATTGCGTATCTGAGCGAATACACCCGTGCCTCCGATAGCATGGCCGAACTCGGTGACACCAAGCTCCATATCTGGGTTGGCATCATGGACGCTCTTGGCGTGCGCGATGAGGGCCTTGAGGTCTTCGATGTGCCTCCCCACGAGCGTAGGCGTGGCGAGAATGGCCCTTGTCTGTTCCGAGGCATCGCAATTCTCCACAAGCTGCTCGCTCCCGACCGGCTCCCCCTGGCTATCGAGAGGAACGCAGCTCATCAAATACTGCTCCATCCTGCGGCCGTTGTCGCAGCACTCGCTTGGACAATTGCCGGCGTTCGGATTATTCGGCATGGTGAGCCAGGGAATGTAGTATCCCGCAGTGGCGACCTCGACATCGAACGTGTAATCATAGTTGAAAGGCGTGTATCTCTGGACGGCCCCGCCCCCGTTGATCGGCCAGCGCACCATATATCGGTTCTGCCCGATCCCATCGAGCGTTCCAATATATTGCGAGTCTCTTCGCGCATCCGGCGTAATCTTCGGCGCAGCCTCCATGACGATCGGCGGATTGATGTCCGCGTCCATCCAGAACCCGTTGCAGCCGTCTCGTATCACAACATTGCCGGTGAACATTGGCCTCTGGGGTTGTCCGTTCCCGTCGCAGGTCACCAGCCATGCCGCCATTATGGGGTAGTCCGACATAGCCTCTCCATCGTTGATCGGCGTGCCTCTGACCCTGAACCGGAACCGGTAATCCCCGGCCTCCAGATACACTGGCTCGACCCAGTCCTGCTCGTCCGGGTAGCGGCTGCCGTAGATGTACCGCGCATAGCGGTTGTCGGTGTCGACGAAGGCGTATAGGTGTGAGGAGCCGAAGTCCAAGGGGTAGATGCTGAACGTCTCATCAAACGTACCGGCCCACTCGATCACCGTTTCGTCCCACGTGCTCACGCCGTCCGTATACACGCTGCGGTTGTCCAACGACCCGCCGACCTTGATCGTGGAGTCCTTGCACTTCATCTTCTTGCTGTAGGCGATCACACCGTTGGCATAGTCAGCGGGTGTGATAGTCCCTCCCGTGCCGTCGCCCTGGTGGACGAACTCCTCGTTCCCGATCTCCCAGTATGTGACGCCGTACGGCGCGCCGTAGGACGACTCGGTGAACTCGGTCAGGCTCTTCCACTTGGGCTGCGCTGGGTCTCCATAAGTCTCGCTGCCCGCCCTCTGCCACGCGAAATAGCGCCTCAGCCAGGCGAAGTAACCCGCCGGCGCTTCTTCGGTGGAAAGCCAACTGCGACCAGTGGCAGCAACGGCTTCGTGTGCAGTGGCATCCAAGGATGGGTCGCCAAAACTGTCTACGAACTGCGTCGGCTGCCAATCCTCATGTATCGCCCACTCCAGTACCGTGCGGCTTTCTACCTGCTGATCGACCAGGCACTCTCTCTCTACGGTCTGGCTAACGCTCCCGCTGCAATACTCGACCCAGTTCGCGGCCTCCTGTGCGCCTTGGGCCGGTAACGTGGGAACCGCAAGCACCTTGACCGGATCATTAAAGCCCCACCAGTTCACCTGGATGAGGGGCTTGCGCTCTGAGCCGTAGAGATCACGAATCACTGCCATCATCTCGTCGGTGCCGACTGCGTTGTTGTCAGTGTCAGCGGCTGTTCTCTGGGTCTTCGGCCTCTTGTTGTACGCGGGATTTGCGTCGAAATGTCCCACACCTCTGCGCCAGTGGTACGTGTCCGGGACTCCTGGGAAACGAACGAGTGCACAGTCGCCGATACCGGCTCCGAAGTGTGTCTCGTCCGCCATGAGGGCATCTTTAGCGCTTGTATCGACGGTCCGAGTTGAGGGGTCCCAGAGGTTGCCTGCGTTGGTGTAGTAGCTGAGGTTCTGGCCGAAAATGCTGTGGTTGGTTTCTCCGACGGCGGATGCGGGGCGGCGTTGACCGTGATGCTATCCGCCAAAGCCGCGGGGGTCATGAGGGCTGACAGACAGAACAACAGTAGAAAACATGCTTCCTTTCGCATTTCCTGCTCCTTTTCGTGATATCAACTGTCTGTACTGCACGACCGTCTTGGAATTCTGTCTTCTAGCATCACCTCCTTACTCTAGGGTGGTCAACGCATCAGTGCCGAGTTCTTCGGCGCATTATAGGCCAGAGGAGACATGCGGAGAGGCTCAACGCTGCCAAGCCGGACGGCTCGGGGACGAGAGTGGAAAGATAGATGTCGTAGTTTCCCACCCAAGCCACCTTGTTCTCGAACACTGATGGAGACCTGGCATACCCGAAGGCAGTTTGGTTAACTCGGATGAAGCCGTGCATAGGGTCCCAAGCCATAACGCCACTCGGCCCATTTCCAGACTGCCAAACCACAAGATCTCCCCACATCCTGGCGTACATGATACTGTATGGATCTGTATAGCTGATCTGGCCCAACTGTCGCAGCCCGTGGTCGGACGTCCACTCCCAGAGGCCTCTGTCCTCCGGGAAGCTGCCCCCAATCAGCCACATGGTCACCCTGTCTTGGTATATCGCGGGGGCCGACATGTCTGAGATATACGTGGAGAGCCTTTTCTCACCATCCGCGAGATTCCACATGTACACGTCCGAGCGTCCGTTCCTCCGATCTTCCCAGACGACAGTGCCGTTCTCTGATACCCTGGGATTCGTCTGATCGCTGTTTGTCGGTGAGACTCGCCTCTCGCCGTTGACTGCATCCCAGACATAGATCTGTGGTATGCCTGAACGGTAATCTTCCCAGGCGACCACTCCATTGCTGATAGCAGGATTCAGTTGGTTGGTAGGCGTGGGGGTGATAGCACGCTCTCCGTTCACAGGATCCCATAGGTAGAGATGACGCTGCCCACTGACATACCTTGATACTACCATCTGGTCTCCCCAGATGGCAGCAGAGCCGCGGCTGATCCCATCGCCTCCGATAAGCCGTCTTTCTCCTCCTGTCTGGTCCCACGTGTATATCTCGCCGTAACCGTTCCGTCGGTCTGTCCAGTAGATCTTGTCCTCCCACAGGAGAGTCGCCCCGGTGAACCACGTGTGATCATCTGTGATCCTCTGTTCCTGCCATATCTCCTGGCAGAGAGCAGGCCCCGCGAGGAGCGCCAGGAGCGCCAAGGCTGTGAGTGCGGTGCGTATCGTCTTCAAAGCTCGTACCACCTTCCGTATGGGTGTACTTCGTATGTGAACCTCAAAGCTGCGTGACTCCCAATTCGGGGCCCGCAACATTTCTCCTCTATCGTCAACCGAGCACTATTACCATAACGTTCTGGGCTCGCCAAGAGTTACGCCCTTCAGGGAAAAGGTTGGAGAAGCCCTGTAATCTCTTACTGCAAGATTCGTGCCAATGGCGGCCGGGGGATGTCGTTCCCCGATCTCATCCAGGAGGGGAACATCGGCCTCATCCGCGCGGTCGAGAAGTTCGACTACCTGAAGGGCTACAAGTTCAGCACATACGCCACATGGTGGATTCGCCAGGCCATCACCCGCGCCATCGCCGACCAGGGGCGCACGATCCGCATACCCGTGCACATGGTCGAGACGATCAACCGGCTCATGAAGACCCAGAGCCACCTGACTCAGGAGCTCGGGCGCGACCCGACGCTCGACGAGATCGCGAAGGAGATGGAGATACCGGTCGAGCGCGTGAGCGAGATCTACCGCATCGCGCCGGAGCCGCTCTCGCTGGAGACTCCCATCGGCGAGGAGGAAGACAGCCACCTGGCTGACTTCATACAGGACCAGGAGACCGTATCGCCCGACGACGCGGCGACCCATCAGCTTCTGCGGGAGCGGATCGTGGAGGTGCTCTCCGAGCTCACTCCGAGGGAGCGCGACGTGCTTCGGATGCGGTTCGGGCTCGACGACGGCTACCCGAGGACGCTGGAGGAGGTCGGCCGGCACTTCGCGGTCACCCGCGAGCGCATCCGCCAGATCGAGGCGAAGGCGCTGAAGAAGCTCCGCCACGCCAAGCGGCGCAAGAAGCTCGAGGAGTACCTGACGTAGACCTGTCGGAGGGGCGGCGAGAGCCGCCCTTCTTGTCTTATGCGCGCCGCTTACGCAACGCCGACGCGGCGATGCCCGCGAGCCCCATCCCCAGTGCCGGCATCGCGGCGGGCTCGGGGACCGGATACTCGCCGGTCAGAACATACTGCTCGAAGCGCATCACGTAACCCTCCGCGATCATCGCCTCGTGCGTGGGAGAACTGACCCTCAGCATCGGCAGCCAGTCGGCCTGTGGGAGATACCAGTACGGCTCGGAGGCGTGGGCGGTCGGGATCGGCAGGTCCCACACCCGCAGGTTCGCGGGAGCGCCGGGGACGCCCCGGTTATCCACCATGACTAGCCGGTAGCCGACCTCGACGCCGCCGACTGCGGCGGGCTGGAGCGATCCGGAACTGAGGGTCCGCAGGAAGAGCCGGATCGGATCGGGGGTGGCGTTCGGCATCCCCGCGATGCGCAGGTCCCAGACCTTCGTGCCGCCCGGGTATGAGGCTGGGGTCGCTGGAGAGCGTATATCCCTCGTCCAGGTCCGTGTATCCTCCGCAATGACCGTTGATATCCACCGAACCACCTGTGGGAAGTCAGTAAGGTAGTAAGCCTCCAAGTCCTCTCGTTCCCACGCCCCTGGGCGCGGACCGTCGATGGCTAAGGGAAGCGCTCCTGCCTGCATATCTATACCGGAGCCACCACCAGAACCGTTATCGGCTCTTAGGCTTATGCGCCAGTTGTCCTCGGCGGCGAGGGCTGTCGAGGAAGCGACTGCGGCCAGCAAGACGAACAACAGGACATTTCGAAGCCTGACCATCTCCTTATTCCTCCCGCCGCGCTCCTCATTTGAAGCGGAACGCGGCGCCCACACCTGCATAGACTGGTTTTGCATCGGAAAGGTTTCGCCCGGCGCGCTCCGAACTTGACGCCGGGGCCGATTTCTGATACCCTGACGATGCTCCGAACCGCGCTTCGCGAGATGCGGGCCCATAGCTCAACGGCAGAGCGGTCGGCTCATAACCGATTGGTTCTTGGTTCGAATCCGAGTGGGCCCACCATTCCCCCCATACCCGTCACGCGCGTCCGACAAACGCAAACGCTTGCTTGTCTGCTAAAAAACTTATCAATCCTGTGATTGAAAGCGTGACAAGATGGGTATAATCTATCAGGTTTTCGCGGATCGGATTCACGCGCCGGGAACAGAGCGGCCGCGCGCGGCGTCCAATACATGCGGGCGTCGCCCTCGAAACCGCGGTCCATGGCGGCCCTCCGGAGTCATTCAGGTATTATTACCAGTTGACCCGGAGGCGGAAAAGCGATAAACTGACAAGGGTAACTAGTCTCCGCGCGATCCGGCGCGGGCGGCCTGACGGTATCGGGCGCCTGCGCTAACGTCGAACGAAGTGAGGTCAGCAAATGTTCAAATCCGCAAAGGTTTTTCTCATCGCTATTGCCGCAGTCTCGATCTGCCTCCCGGCGTCGGCCGCGATCCAGAACGTCTGCGCCCCCTCGCCCGGCCCGATCAACGGCGGATGGAACCTGATGTCTCTGCCCGCGATCCCGACGAACCCGACGCCTGCGGCCGTGCTCGACGAGTACGGATCTTCACTCGAGGGAAACATCTACCGCTGGGACGCCGCCCTGCAGAACCTCGTAGCCTACTCGGAGTGGACCCCGGAGGCCTTCGGGAACATGCTGATCACCGAAGGGTACTGGCTGGCGCTGCCCGCGGGCGCGCCCGCTCAGCTATGCTTCGAGGGGATAACGGACAACGACACGACGGATATGTGGATCAGCCTGCCGAAGACCGGCTGGACGATCATCGGCTGTCCCTACTCCTACCAGGTTGACTGGAACGCCGTCGAGATCACGGACGGCACGGTGACTCTGCCGCTGGCCGCCGCGAGGGGCAGCGCGTGGTTGGAGACCATCGCTTACTGGTGGGACAGCGGCACGCAGAACCTGAAGCAGATGGGCCTCGACGACGACTGGGGCGACACCACCACGCTCGACCCATGGCACGGATACTGGGTGGAGAGCAAGAAGGACAACCTGGCGCTGATCGTGCCGGCCGCGAGCTAGGCTCGCCCGAAAGACCTCACAGGATTGCATCGAAAGGCCCGCCGTCCGGCGGGCCTTTTTGCGTCCCCAGGCCGGCGGACCCGGGCGCGCCCCCGCAGGAATGCGTGGAAACCGCCCGCGCGGGCGGTTTCGCGGGGCATTTCGGCTCGGTAAATTTACCTGTTTTTACCCAAAATGGTAGCCGAATGCTCATTTGTATGGTAGACTTAGAGTCGGCAACAACCACACCTGAAAGGGGGATTCACCTTGAAGCACAAAGCTGCAATCGGCGTCATCACATTGGCGTTGATGCTGGCGTTGGCGCTCTCGGCGCAGGCCGCCGTAGAGATCTACGGCGCTAAGGCGTCCCAGTACGTCCCTGCGTTCATTGACTATACACTGAATAGTCAAGCCGACGTCACGATCCAGATCAGGCCTTCCGATGCGGGAGGCACACCTACCGGCGCGGCAGTCCGCACCGTAACGTTTACGGGGCTGGCCAGAGGTTTCCACAGATTCATCTGGCTCGCGGAGCAGGACGACGCATCCACCGCCCCGATGGGCTACTACGTGGCCGAGCTTTCCGCCACGTCCACCCGGGCGGCCTGGGGCCCGATCATCGGCCCATTCACCGGCGTCAACCCGACCGTAGAGGGCGGCTCAGACCCCGCGACGACTGAGGGCTTCTACGGCACGGCGGTCAACTGCTATCCCGCCACCGGCCAGTACTACGGGCGCATCTACGCCGCCCACAAGACGAACAAGGACATCTACATGTACGGCCCGGACGGGACGTACCTGGGCAAGTTCCAGGATGAAGCAATCTCGTGGGGCGCCAGCGCTCCGTGGGACGTCGCCGTGGCCGACGACGGTTACGTTTACGTCTGCGACCGAAGCATGATGTTCGCCTACTGCTTCACGCCGGACGGCCAGTTCGTCTCCCAGTCGCCGACGCAGACCAACCACCGCGCGATCTTCGCGCGCAAGACGCCTGACGGCAAGACTCACATATACCATTCCGGCGGCACGGTCATAAAGAAGATGACGGTCAATGCAGACCACGTCACCTGGCAGACCACTCCGTTCGGCGGCAACACGCTGTTCGCGGCCTCCGGGGCGAGCAACTGCGGCATGTGGGCGAACGCCGACAACACTACCGTGTACGTCGCTTCGAACGGCGGCGACTACAACGGCGTCAGCAAGTGGAACCTCGTCAGCGGCGCATGGGTCCAGGACGGCGCCTTCGCCGTGGGTCCCCCGACGCCGGCGGCAGGCCAGCAGGGCACCACGGACGTGACGTTCGTCGGAGGCGCGGTTCCTTCCCTGTGGATAAACCGCCAGGTCTCCTCGACCTACTTCCCGGTGCGCAAGTCCGACCCCGCCACCAACGCGATGATAAGTGAGTTCGGCAGCCCGTTGAACTGGGGACTGATGATCTCCAACGACGGCGTCGGCAACATCGCGGCGAACTGGGGCCACTCCACCTGGACGTGGGCGAACCATTACTGGGCGCTCTTCGCGGAGGCGGGCACCTACACGTGCTCCACGAAGCGGACGACCGCCTTCCAGCTCACCGCGACCCCCTCCCCGGTCGTAGTCCCCGGCAGCGCCGTGTGGACCCCGGACAACACGATCGCGGCCGACGACTATGACACGGCGTCCGTGTCGTTCAAGATCATGGACGTCAACGGCTGGGCGGACATCATGAGCTGCACGGTTGACCTGAGGCCGATCGGCTACTCGGGGACAGCGCCGTGCTCGCTCTCGCAGGATGTGTCCGACGCGACCGGCAAGACCGCGATCGCGACGCTGAGCGGCATCAAGGCCAAGGTCGGCACTCGCTGCACGACCGGCTTCGGCCAGCCGGTTCATTTCCTGACGGCCACCCCGGTTGACGCGGCCATGGGGAGCAACGCCGACCCCGAGGAGCTGAAGCTCCAGGTGACCGGCGACCCGTACTTCGACGCCAACATAAGGCACACCAGGGTATCAACCTGGTTCATCAGCGGAGCGCAGATCAAGGCTGTCGGCGGAGGAATCCCCGGCGCTACCGATCCGCGCGCGCAGGGCCCGTTCACTTACTACTCGGCCCTCAGCGATGTCGGCGGATACGCGAACATCGAGCTGTCCGCGGGATCGTATGCGGTGAGCGCTTCCAAGGTGGGTTTCGGCAGCACCGCGCCGATCAACATCACCGCGCCCTACACCGGATTCACTGTAGAGCTCTACCTGAGGCCGCTGACCATCGCCGAGGCGAGAGCGACCCCGAACGGCACTAAGGTCAACGTCGAGGGCGTCTGCTACGCTCAGCCCAAGGGCCTGGCCCCGACCGCCGCGGACGGCCTCGAGACGAGGACCGACACGACCTACAAGCGCGGCCAGTGGTACGTCTGCGACCCGAACAGCGCCGGCAACGGCATGCTGTTTATGGTCACGGCGCCCAGCGATACCTTCCCGTTCCAGTGGGACGACGTCGACGGCCAGGACTTCCTGGGCAACTCGACGTACTTCGGGAAGCGCCCGGCAGTCGGTGAGACGATCATGATCACCGGCCTTCTCGACATCCCGGGCGGGCACGAGCGCAGAGTGCTCATCCAGAACACCGACATCGAGACCGGCCTGGCGAACTTCAACATCCTGCCGACGTACTCCAACCTCGGCAACCTCGGCGGACTGCCGGCAGCCCCGGTCAATCTGGCCATCACGGACTTCATGCACGGCGTCACGCAGAGCTTCCACGAGGCGTGGGGCAAGTTCGCAAAGACCGAGAATGCGATCGTGCTCGGTTACACGGCCGACGGCACCGAGACCGGCATGACACCGGTTGACGCGGTCCCGTACCTCACGGTCGCGGACCTGGCCGGACACACCGCCCAGATCGCGATAGACAAGCCTGCCACCCTGGGGAATCCCGCGATACCCTCGATAGGCAGCGTCTACACCTTCACCGGCGCGGCGGGCCGCAGAGAGCGGTACGGCAGCGGCTGTATCCGCGTCCGCGGCGCGAGCGACATGGTGGAGACGGCGGCCGCGCAGGCGGTGCTGAAGGTCAACCTGGTTGACCAGGCAGCCGGCGCAGTCACCGGCGCACAGTGGAGACGCGTAGGACAGACGACCTGGTTGAACAGCGGCGCGCTGGAACTCCTGGCCGCCGGCTCCTACGACATCGAGTTCAAGCCGGTAACGAACTACGTTACCCCGGCGAACGCCAACGTCTCCGTAACGGTAAGCGCGGTGACGACCGTCACCGGCACTTACACCAAGTACGGAACGCTCAAGGTGACGTTGCTGCCGGCGGCAGCCGTGACCGCGGGCGCGCAGTGGAGGCGAGTCGGACAGACCACCTGGTTGAACAGCGCGGCGAGCGAGAGCCTGCCTCCTGGCAACTACACGGTCGAGTTCAAGCCCATTTCGGGCTTCACCGCGCCGGCCCCGTTGGCGGTCACCATAGTCGCCGCCACCGCGAACAACCAGACGGCGACCTACTCCGATTCGCTGCCTGCGCCGGACGGGATGGCCGTCATACGGACCAAGAACGACGGCGATCCGATCAACGTCCACGGCATCGTCTCGGCGAAGATCGGGGCCGCCATCTGGATCCAGGCCCCCGACAGAAGCGTCGGTATCCGTGTTGAGGGTACCTCGAGCGCCGTGGAAGTCGGCGACGACGCACAGGTCGTGGGCGCTCTCGACCTCCAGGACGGCGAGATGGTCATCGTTCCGACGGCGATCGCGGAGCTTGTGAACGGCACCACCGCACCCGCGGCGCTCGACATGCGCTCCAGAGAGATCGGCGGCAAGGCAAGCGGCACGACCCCGGGCGTCAGCACCGGGCGCGGCGCGCTGAACGTCGGTCTGAAGATCCACTTCCTCGGCATGGTCACCTCGGCCGCTGCGAACTCCTACTACCTGTGGGACGGCGCGAACCGGTCCGACATGCCGGTCAGCGACGGCGCAGGGACGGGCGTGCTCGTTGAGGCTGCCCCGCCTGCAGACGTGGCTCCGTGGACAGACTGGGTAGACGTGACCGGCGTAGTCGGCGCCAAGGACCTCGGCGGCGGCGTGATTGCCCCGACGATCGTCCCGATCTCGGCTGCGAAGGTGACGTCGTTCGACACGATCGCTGCTCCGTCCGGCACCGCCCTGACGGCCGGTTGGAACCTGCTCGGCCTGCCGGCCGCGCCGGCCGCCGTCAGCGACGGCGACGAGTGGACCCCGAAGGCGTGGGAGCCGTACATGGTTCTCAGCCCGACCCAGGATCCGTTCGACATTGACGGGCGGATGTACAGATGGGAGAACTGCTCCGGTTCTCTCTACAACTGGGACTACTGGACAGAGGTCGGCTCGCACGGCCCGTTTGGCGGCGCTCTGCTGGGCGACGGCTACTGGATGCAGCTCAGCGATCCGTGGGCCGTTAGCTACAGCGGCAAGGCGAGCACGCTCGACCAGTGGATCGGTGTCTGCAACACCGGATGGATGATCATCGGACATCCGAAGCCGCACAACACGTACATGGCCGACCTGATCGTCCATGACGGCGGCGCGGTGTACAGCATGACCGACGCAGTGCTGACCAACAACTGGATAGACTGCGTAGGCTACTGGTGGGACAACCAGGTACAGAGCCTGATTGACGTCGGCATACCTGACTGCTGGGGCTCCACGGACACTCTGCTGCCGTGGCATGGCTACTGGCTGCAGGCATACGAGAAGGATCTCGCTCTGATCGTTCCTGAGGCCCCCGTAGCTCCGTAAAGCGGAACTCTCCGCAGAACGGTAGACAGCAAGACGGCCCGGCTGATTGCTCAGCCGGGCCGTTTTTTCGCACCCCCTCAGGGACGGGCGGGAAAATCAGCGATCCGGGCCGTCGGCGGATAGGTGGTAGGAGAGAACGGCAAGCTCCTGGATGAAGCAGACGTTGCGCACGACCACGTCCTCCGGGACGCGGATGGTCGTCGGGGCGAAGTTCAGGATCACCCGGACATTCGCCTCCACCAGTTGATCGGTGACCACCTGGGCCGCCGATGCGGGAACGGCGATGATGGCTATCCGCGCCTTGAAGGCCTCGTTGACCTGCTTCAGGGCGTCCACGTCCAGGACGTCCAGGTCCCACAGGCGCTGGCCGATCTTGTTCTTGTCGTTGTCGAATGCGGCGACGATGTGGAAGTTGTGACGCCGGAACGCCGGGAAGCCTATCAGGGCCGAGCCGAGGTTGCCCGCGCCCACCAGGATGACCGGCTGTTCCTTCTCGACCTTCAGGATCTTCGCCAGGCGGGACTGCAGGTCGTACACGTTGTAGCCGATGCCCGGCCGCCCGAACTCCCCGAAGTACGAGAGGTCCTTCCGAAACTGAGCCGCATGGATGCCCGTCGCCTGCTCGATCTCGGACGAGGATATGGTATCCACGCCGGTCGCTTCCAGGTCGTTCAGGTAACGTAGATAGGTCGCCAGACGCTCCAGCGTCGGGACCGGGACTCTCAGGCTTCGAGGCATGACGCAGTTCTCCTCCTCGAGTCGGCGGCAAGTTCGTGCATTATTTCACAACCGCCTGATACTACCACAGCGGCGGCGGCAATGCAACAGCGCCGGGAACTAGAGGGGATCGGCGGACGGTACGCCCGCCTTGCGCGGGTAGGCCGGCGGGGTCCGGCGTTCCTTCCGGACCAGGACGATCGTCCGCCCGTCGCCGGTCCCAGGGAGGGAGAAGGCCTCGGCGCGCGGCGCGCCTCCCCCGAGCGCTCGGATGGCGTTCCCGGCATCGGCGACCTCCCCGGCGGCGGCCGGCCCCTTGTACGCGGCGAACCACCCGCCGACCCTGCAGAACGGGATGCACAGTTCGGCAAGGACGGGCAGG
Organism: Armatimonadota bacterium; assembly: GCA_017993055.1. Classification (NCBI taxonomy): domain Bacteria; kingdom Bacillati; phylum Armatimonadota; species Armatimonadota bacterium. The sequence goes on along the minus strand of JAGONM010000010.1, from coordinate 89,865 downwards.
CGGGCGACGGCGCGGGCGGCGACCAGGCCGTACCGCTCCCGATGCGCCTTATCGCGGGCGGCGTCTTCGGCGCGGGCGTGGACCGTCAGCGCCTCGGAGATGCCCAGTTCGCGCAGGACGACCTCTACGAACGCGAGTTTCTTGCGGACGGAGTCGAGCACGGTGATCCTGAGGTCGGGCCGGGCGATTGCGAGCGGGATCGCAGGGATGCCCGCGCCAGAGCCGACGTCGAGAAGGGACGCGCCGGAGGGTACATCCAGCACGGAGAGCAGGGAGAGCGAGTCGAGGTAGTGCTTGAGGGCGATCTCGGACGGCTCCACGATCCGCGTGAGGTTGACGCGCTCGTTCCACTCCAGCAGGAGGGCGGTGAAGGCGTCGAACCGGGCGGCCTGGTCGTCGTCGAGCGCGATGCCGAGCTTCGCGGCCCCTGACATCAGTATCTCTCTCGGGGAATCGTTCATCTCGTGTCGGGGAACGGTGAGCGCCCCGGCGGCTCCGGCCGCCGGGGCGTCTCGACAACCGTTGATCCTACTTCGGGGCCTCGGACGGCCTGTCGGGCTTCCACGGCAGCTTCGGCACGGGGGCAGGCTCCTTCCAGACGCTCGCCGCCAGTTTGTCCGCCAAGGCGTTCGCGCTCGATCCCTGGCTGAAGGCGAAACCCGCCACCCCGAGGCCCTTATCCCGCGTCTGGCGGACCTGAGTCACCGCGCCGTCCACATTGCCCTTGAAGAGCATGATGGTATTCACGGCCGTCCGCCCGTACGACCAGCGCTTCATGCCGTCGAGCCAGCCGAGGTACATCGGCACGTGCTTCTCGTTCGCGGGGTCCTTGTAGTTCATCGGCATATTGATGTCTATCAGGCCCTTCTCCATCCAGAGCCGCCAGTCCTGGAAGACGTGGGCGTAGGCGTCGGTCTTCAGGAAGTCGTCCGGGCACGCGCCCCACGGGATCGTCGCGGCGGAGAGCACCACCCACGGCTTCGTGCCGTTGATCTCCTTCTGGATCGCCTTGACGGTTTCCGTGACCTGGTCGCGGCGCCACTGGCACCACAGGTAGTCGGCCTCCAGGGGTTTCCCGGTGCGGCCGTAACGCTTGTTGAATGCGGCTACTGCGGCGTCGCTGTAACCGTATTTCCGGCCCGGGTAGCGGATGTAGTCGAGCATGATGCCGTCCACGTCGTACTTCTTCAGGATGTCCGCGACTATGCCGACCAGGTACTCCCTCACCCCGGGCGCGCCCGGATCGAGGAAGGTGCCCTCACCGCCGGCCACGACGCCGTCCACGTCCTTCGTCAGCCACTCGGGGTGCCGGAGCACTACGTGCTTCGGGTCCGTCGGCGGGTTCTTGCCCGTCCAGGTGCGGTAGGTGTTGACCCATGCGTGGACCTGCATGCCGTTCTCTCGGCCCTTCTTCAGGATGTAGCCGAGCGGATCGAAGTCGGCGCCGCCCTTGATGTTGGTCGCGCGCGGCTCGTAGGCCGAGTCGTAGTATGCGTCGCCGACGCGCCTTACCTGGAACTGCAGGACGTTGACGTTCGCCTTCTTCGCCCACGCGACGGTCTGGTCAATCTGCTCCGGGCTGAGCCCGCCGTCCACCCAGTGGTGGATCTGAATCGAACGGAACTCCGGCTGCGCGGCGCCGGCGGCTCCGGCGGCGGCGATGAGTGACAGCAGCATCGCCGTCGCGACTACCTTTGATCTCATGATGATGGCTCTCCTTGCGTGTATCCGAGGCGGGGGAAGTCGCCTGCAAAGTGCCCCATTCTACCACGTTTTGCCTGTTTTGGGTACGCTCTGTTTCGGTTGACTGAGCACCCGCCTGGGTGATACCCTTACGTCAGCCCGGAGGTAGGATGATGACGGACAAGAAGCAGATTCTCGACGGCATACTCGAGTGCGGCATCGCGGCGGTGGTACGCGGCGAGTCGGACGAGCAGATACTGAAGGCGATCGAGGCGGCGCTTCAAGGCGGCGTGAACGTGATCGAGGTGACGTTCACCTGTCCGAACCCCCTGCAGATCATCGAGGCGCTCGCGAAGAAGGTAAGCGACGATGTGATCCTCGGCGCGGGGACGGTCCTGACGCCCGAGATGGCATCGAGCGCGGTGGACGCGGGGGCTCAGTTCATCGTGAGCCCGAGCACCAACCTGGCCACCATCGAGACGGCGAAGTCGAGGGGCGTCCCGTTCTTCCCCGGCGCGCTGACCCCGACCGAGGTCATCACCGCGTGGCAGGCTGGCGGCGACATCATCAAGATTTTCCCGGCGAACGTGATGGGGCCGAGCTACTTCAAGGACCTGCACGGCCCGTTCCCCGACATACCGTTCATGCCGACCGGCGGCGTAGACCTGAACACGGCTCGGTCCTGGCTCGAAGCGGGCGCGGTCTGCCTGGGCGTCGGAGGAGCGTTGATTGATAAGAAGCTGATGGCTTCCGGCGACTACGCCGAGATCACGAGCCGCGCGCGCAGGTTCAGGGAGATAGTGCGGGAGTGGAGAGCGGTGAGTGATTAGTTATGAGTTATGAGTGATTTGTGATTAGTCGTGAGGGAGGATAGCGATGACGGAGCACGGCCATGCGGATAGCTTTCGCGACCTCGTGGTATATCAGAGAGCCAGAGCAGTCACTTCCGCGATCTTTCGGCTGAGCAAGCTGTTCCCCAAAGACGAGGTCTACTCACTGACCGATCAGGTCCGGCGCTCCTCTCGTTCAATAGGGGCCCAGATAGCTGAGGCATGGGGCAAGAGGCGCTATGAGAAGCACTTCGTGAGCAAGCTGACCGATGCCTGCGCGGAGGAACTCGAGACGGAACACTGGGTTGAGATGGCGCGTGAGTGTGGGTACGTTTCGCAGGAGCAGTCTGAACAACTCATGGCGGACTTGGACGCGATAGGACGCATGTTGAGCGCCATGATACAGAAGTCTCACCTGTTCTGCACTGCAAGGTCGGACCGAGTACGCGAGGACATCGCCGACTACCTGGCCTGACCACTCCCACTCACTCATCACTCATCACTAATCACTCATTACTGACCACTGGGGGTTACATGAAGATACTCGTCTTCGTAGACATGGAGGGCATCAGCGGGATATCGGGCAGCGATCACGTTCTGTCCGAGGGCAAGCTCTACCAGGACGCGCGACGCTACTACACATGGGACGCGAACGCGTGCATCAGGGCGTGCTTCGACGCGGGCGCTGAGGGCGTCATCCTTCGGGACGGTCATGGATCGGGGAACCACTTCATCACCGTCGAACTCGATCCTCGCGCAGAGGTCGTCCAGGGGCAGAGTCCCAGACGGCTGCCGGGCATCGAGGAGTGCGACGCGATGATCCTGCTTGGCTACCACGCGATGGCGGGCACTCCCGGCGCGCTCCTGGAGCACACGATGTCCTCCAAAACGGTGCAGAACTACTGGCTGAACGGGCGGAAGGTCGGCGAAATCGGGCTCGATGCCGGCGTGGCGTCAGACTTCGGGAAGCCGGTGATCATGGTCTCCGGCGACGACAAGGCGTGCGCGGAGGCCTCGGACTGGATACCCGGCGTCGTCACCTGCCAGGTGAAGGTCGGGCTGTCGTGCCAGGGCGCGAGGATGCTCTCGCTCGACTCGGCGCACGGGTTGATCGCGGAGAAGACGAAAGAGGCGATCGGCAGAATCGGCTCGATCCCACCGATGCCGATCGAGCGCCCGGTGACGTTCCGCAAGGAGATGGTCGAGCGGATCGCCGTCCAGAACGGCTTCGCCAGACCGGACATCAGGGTGCTCGACGCCCGCACGGTCGAGACGACGGCGGACACGGTCGAAGAGGCATACCTGCGGATTTGACATAGGTCTCATCTGTCGCATGCGTCCCATGGGACCTGTAGGACAGATGAGACGGATGAGACCAGTAGGAGGACAGGATGGCACAGGTAGTCACACTCGGCGAAGCGATGCTTCGGCTTTCGCCGCCGGACTTTCACAGGCTGGAGCAGACGGACTCGTTCGACGCCAAGATCGGCGGCGGGGAGCTGAACGTCGCTGTCGGCGTGTCGAGGCTCGGGCTCGAAAGCGCGTGGGTGACCAAGCTGCCGGAGAACCCGATCGGCCGGATGGTCCGCAACAAGGCGCGCGAGCAGGGGGTGGATACGTCCCACATCGTGTGGAGCAAGTCCGGGCGCGTCGGCATCTACTTCCTGGAGTTCGGCGCGAACCCGCGGGCGTCGAGCGTCCTGTACGACCGCGCCGGCTCGGCGGTCAGCACGCTCGCGCGGGGCGAAGTGGACTGGGCGAAGGCGCTCGACGGGTGCAGGCTCTTCCATGTCAGCGGCATCACCCCGGCGCTGAGCAAGTCGTGCGCGGAGGCGACCTTCGAGGCGATGCGGGCGGCGAAGGCGGCCGGCGCGAAGGTCAGCTACGACGTCAACTACCGCAAGAAACTCTGGACACCCGACGAGGCCAATGTCTGCCAGGTGCCGATGATGGAGTACGTGGACATCCTGATCACGACCGAGGAGGACACGGCGGTCGTCTTCGGCATACGTGAGGAGAGCTACCATGACGTCGCGGTCAGGCTGAACGAGCGGTTCGGCTTCGAGGTCGTGGCGATCACGCTGCGCGAGGACCTGTCAGTCCTGCGGAACGACTGGTCCGCTCTCGCCTACTCGGGCGGCGCGTTTCACGAGAGCGCGAAGTACCCATGCGAGCTGATAGACCGCGTAGGCGGCGGCGACTCGTTCACCGCCGGGTTCGTCTACGGCTACCTGACCGGCGACTGGCGCAAGGGCGTGGATTACGGGGTCGCGTTCTCGGCGCTCAAGCACTCGATCCCCGGCGACCTGAACTGGGCGACGCTCGAGGAAGTCGAGGCGCTCCTCGAGGGCGGCGGATCGAGGATTCAGCGATAGAACTACGGGGTGTCGGATGGAGGCGGAAGCATGATTGATGGAACCAGGAATCAGCGCGTGATCGTCGCGGGGCTGATCGCGGGTGTTCTGCTCGCGGGGTGCAGCCAGCCGAACATCACGAAGTCGGTCCTCGAAGGTGACGTGAGGGCCGTCGAGAGAATCCTGAAGAAGCATCCCGGGCAGGCGAACCAGAAGGACGCGGGCGGCAACACCATCCTCCACGCGGCGATACGCACGGGCGACGAGGAGATGGTGCGGGCGATTCTGCTGGCAGGGGGCGACCCGAACACCCCGAACTCCCAGGGCGACAGTCCGCTGGAGGACGCGATCTGCCGGGGCTCGGTAGACGTCGCCCAGACCCTGATCGCATTCGGCGCGAAGAAGGATGACCCTGGCAGGCTGCTCAGGCGCGCTGCGTGGGCGGGGCATATTCCCGCGGCCGAGTTCATGCTCAAGGAAGGCGCGAACGTGAACGACAGGGCGAAGTCCGAGAGCGGAGGAAACAGCACCGCCCTGCACGCGGCGGTCGTCGCCAACCGGCCGGACATGGTGGACTTCCTCGTCAGGAACGGGGCGGACCCGAACTTCGCCGACGGGGCCGGGCACACGCCCCTGCACCTGGCCGCTGAATCCGTCTACACCCAGATGACGAAGACGCTGCTCGCGGGCGGAGCGAAGGTCGGTATGCGGTCGAAGACGGGCGAGACGGCCCTCCACAGGGCGGCGGCCTACGGGCGGACCAAGACGGTCGAGGCGCTGATAGCCGGCGGGGCGGACCCGAACGCGGCGGCGGACGACGGGTACACCCCGTATGACTCCGCGGCGATGGCGCGCGCGGCCGAGACGATCAAGACCCTCAAGAGCCTGGGCGCAAGGCCGTCGAACCGCTGGGCGCTGGTGGACGCCGTGATGCTCGAAGACACGGCCGCCGCCGCGAAGATCATCGCGCAGCGTCCCTCCGCGGCCACCGAGCTGATCAACGGGCAGACGGCCCTGCACTTCGCGGCCAGGCATGGATGCACGGCGTCGGCGCGACTGCTGATCGAGCATGGGACGCCGGTGGACATCCGCGGCGGCGAGGGGGAAACGCCCCTGCACACGGCCGTCGTGCGGGCGAAGACGGAGATGGTGAAGCTCCTGCTCGACCGCGGGGCGGACGTGAATGCGAAGGACAGGAACGGCCAGACGCCGCTCGCCTACCTCTACAAGTTCCAGTCGCCGGTCCGCCTGCCGCAAGGCGGCCCGGTCCCCCTGAAGCCGGAACTCAAGCCGATCGAGAAGCTGCTGATCGAGCACGGGGGTAAGCTGTGACAGGAGAGCATCCGCGGTGGCCCGACCTTGACAGGTTTCGTCCACACGGCTAACATGGAGTCCGGTACGGACATGACCAGGCGCGATCGTCAGACTAACCAGAAACTCATCCTGAGCATGGTGCGCAAGCTGGCGGCTGAATACTCGCCGGAGCGGATCATCCTGTTCGGCTCGTATGCCTACGGAACGCCTGACGGGGAGAGCAACATAGACCTCCTCATCATCAAGGACACGCCCGAGCGGTTCATGGACCGCTGGACGACTGTCAGGCGCATCCTCTCAGACCCTCAGCGAAGGACGCCCCTCGAGACTCTCGTCCTCACGCCTCAAGAGATCAGCCGGCGGCTGGAGATCGGCGACCAGTTCATCGAGACGATCATGAGGAGAGGCAAGGTGCTCTATGCGGCCTGACGAGTCGCAGTACCCACAGGACTGGAAGAGCATCGCCTCGAAGGACTTCGGCGTGATCTCGGAAGAAATATCGGAGTCTCTCCTGGAAGCGCGGCAGAGGAAGATGTGAAGAACGGGACAGCTGCCGTCCTATGCGTTATATGGATTCAGGAGAGACCGAGTAGTCCGCCCTCTTCTCCATTACGAAGCCGAGTTGTTCGCCCAGTCGGAAGTCCCACAGGCCAGCCTCTTCCACAGCCGACCGCGGAAGCGGCAAGCGTTCCAAGGCACGCGGTTCTACTTTGACTGCACCCGAGCCGTAGGACTTGCCCACCAATGCCAATCCTGCCACAGTCTGTGGGTGCTGTAGGACCTGATACAGCTTCTTCACGAGAAGCGGACTATCGATACGCGGATATACGCAGAGAAAGCCCGTCAGAGGCAATACACCTGCAGTATTCAGTATGAATCGCGCATTACGCCGTCCCAGATAGGCGAACAGCAGCGGTGGAACAGACCGACACTCCATCTTGTACCAAGGCCGACGCGTGGATATGAGAGCCTTTCTGTGGAAGCCTTCTTCTTCTCCGGCTCGTATATAGTCGCGCAGAGTCTCGGGCAACGACTCGAAAGGCTGACCGTTCACAGACAGAAGGAGAGTAGGTCGGTCTCGTCTCTCCAGATCGGTGATCGTCTCATCTGTTATGCACGAACCCTGCACATCGCGGGTGCGCCCTATCGCGGGGGTCAGGAACTCCGGAGGGATGCCCAACTCCTGTGCCCGCTGCTTCGTAAGGAAGAAGAAGCTGTTCTCTCCTGTGGCTATCCCGCGCATAACCCTGGCGAAATCACCGAGGGTGGGGCCTGTATCCATGCCTTCCTCCATCGGCGGTCGCGACATTCCAGTCTTCAGGCCTTCTGCGATGCTGCGTATGTGGACAGAGATTGCCCCATTCCTGTCGTCGCTGAAGCCGGAGGCAATACAGCGAGTCAGGTCGTCGGTCTGTGAAACTGCACACCGGGCCCAACAGAACTCCGCTCTTGGGCGGGACTTCTGAATGAGAACAATCATAGGATTCGTATCAACCCCTGGAAACGGCGTCGCATCAGGGGTGAATGTCACCACCGCGTCCACCCGGTAATTCAGTGCTATCCAACTCCACAACGTATTTGCGAACACTCCTTCACATGTGTCCGCCGGGAGAATGAACGCGAGTCGCCCGCCGTCAGCCAGTATTTCCAGTGCTCGGACCAGAAAGTAGACATGTGAGCCCGCTCGCGCGTCCAGACTCCGCCCCAGCAGTCTCTGGCACAGACATCTCATCTCTTGCTTCAAGGAAGAGGAAAGGCGGTGATGTCGGATGTACGGTGGGTTAGCTACTATGGAATGCGGCCGGACCGAAGGGGGATGCAGCAAGAAATCGGACATCGCAACCCCCGACAAATCCTCCTCAATGAGCCCGGTTGTCAGAGCCTCGTTCAGCGCCGCCTGGTCAATCTCGCATCCCATTAGCCTCAGTGTCGTACCGGTTCCATACCCATGTGCCTTTGCCGCTCGGAAGAATGCTCCGGCGCCAACCGCAGGGTCGAATACATGGTCAGAGGTGTCGCCCACGGCATAGGCGACCATGGCGGACGCAACCCAGTCGGGCGTCCAGAACTGACCCTTGGCCCTCAGTGCTTCTCGCTCATGCCAGATAGTCGGGAGCCTCTGATGTGATGTTGCCACTATTGTTCTACCCTTTGCTCACAGACAGTTTGTCCAGCTCAAAGACGGCTTCGGGTGACAGCGCCAATCGTCCTCCCTCGAAGCGCACGTAGGGCATTATGTGACCGTTCTTATCGGTTATGCTGTCTGCCGTCAACACAGGTTCCTTGGTTGTTTCGCCCAGAACATACGCGTGCTGATAGTAAACCTTGTAAATGATCTTCCTGGTAGTGATTCCGTTGGGAGCTTGAAACACCTGAACCGTCGGCTCGATCTGCCCCGAGCTGATAAGGCGCTCGATCTTGTTCAGAGAAATGCCAAATGCCAGATCATGGAACACATGCCATATGTGAATCGGCACCCGCGATTGGGACTGCCACGAGTCCAGTGGGGCCCTGTCTTCCTCTTTGATGATGATCGTGGGCACAATCGCCGTCTTCTTCAGTCCAACCTGACCGTTGAGGCGCTTCTGGATGGTGAGATCCCTGCCATAATCCGGCATCATTCGGGCCTTTCACAGGCTGTTTTCGCATTCCACAGCGACAACGGCCATGGACAGAATGCGGCGCATTCTGGGATCGTCTTCACTGGTGAAAGGCAGTTCGGGAGTTCCTCCGATGCTTTCAAGAAGACTGCCAACGTCCGCCTTGTCGTCAATTCGGAACACGAGAATATCCGGACGTTTGATGTTGCCGAGTCCTGCCTTTTCGAGACGCTCGAAGTACAGCTCAAACTCTCGGATGTCGTCGTCTGGTGCGGTATCGCTTGGCCCGTATGGTATGGCATAGTATCTGCGACTTGCATTGACGGCCTGCATGATGCGGTCCTCGCTCCATCGGCCCTGAGACCAACGCATCAGAAAGTCGCTTCCGCGCAGCCTTCGCGGGTTGAGGAAGTGGTCTTCCCAGGGGCAGTGGGAACCGCCCGTAAGGCTAACCTCCAACTCCTCCGAAGGCACCATGAGCTCACGTTCGAACGGGTGGAGTATGGCCGGATGCTCTGCGGGTTCGGCGCAACCACATTGGTGTTTCAACTCGGCCTCCCAACACTGGACTGCAGTCGTGTCTCTACGCATAGATTATCACACAGATGCAGAACTCAGTCAACACTTCAACAGATAGCTAAGATCGGTTTCCTCCCTCTCCTTGCCCTACCGCCCCCGCGCATGATACAACTGGGCCAGACTCACCCGCGGAGGCCCATGTTGTCGCTCATGTTCATATTCTTCATCCTGCTCGCCCTGTGCCTGGCCGCTCCTCGATCGGAGGCGAAGCCCCTCTACACCTACGATCTGACCTACACCCTCAAGCTCAATCGGGAGGACCCGAACCAGCGCCGGAAGGCATGGGACGACGCGCATTTCGTCTCATCCATTCAGGGCATCGTGAACCGCAAGGAGCCGAGGCTCTACCTCTACTTCGTGGGCGGCGAGAACGGGAGCATTGACCGCTACTGGCTCGATAAGCTTCAGGCTAAGGGTGAGTGGCTGGCGGACTACCAACTCGAGGCAATCCCCGACCTCGACGCGCTGATCCGGCGGTTCCGGGGCGACATCGAGGGCCTGGTCGTCTACGATGAGAAGGTCTCCGCGACCTCCAACGTCGCATCCACCATCGCCGGCGTCGAGGACCTGGCGTGCGTCCGGTTCGACCTCGAGCCTGGCTCTCTCTACCATCATCTCACCGCCGACCTGAAGCTCCCAGTGAAGGAGTGGCTCGTCAACCGCGACGGCACGAGCATCTTCACCGGCAAGGGCGCGATCCCCGGCAGCAAGACCCCCTCGACCGGGAGCGCCAAGTGCGACGCCCTGATCTGGGCGAAGGAGAAGTACCTCGACACCGGCAAGTGCGATCCCACCAGGATGGGCTACTACCTGGACGCCTACTGGCTCAAGCGGCCGGAGGGGTACGTCCCGAACCACACGCTCTCGAACCACGACTACTTCATCGCGCACAAGGGATTCTTCTTCGACCTCGGGCCGTGGGACGACGAGACGCCGGTTGACGACGCGAATCAGCCGCTGGGGGCCGACCTGAGGACGCTCCAAGCGATCCTGCGCTCGGCGTGGGAGCAGGTCAAGGGCAAGAAGATGATCCACATCGGCGGCTTCACCCCCTGGGACAAGAAGTACACCGACAGTCACGCCTCGGGCGGAAAGCATGGCGGCGTGCCGACTGAGTGGCGGATGGCCGAGGTCACCTCCTGCTTCAACGCATTCGTGGACGCCGATGCGCTCGGGCTCTCGGCGATGGCGAACGCCTCGGTCTACCAGCACTATCCGCTCGATGCGCGCTATCCGCAGAAGCTGCCTGCCCTGGATGATTTGAAGGCCAAGGGCTACATCGATGCCGATGGTCAAGTGTCCCATAAGTCCTATGTGACCATCTACGTCGGCGACTACGACTCGGCGGCGTGGCTCTACCACAAGCTCCCTGAGATGTGGGACGACCCGGCTCGCGGCACGATTCCGCTGGGCTGGGCGTTCAACCCGAACCTCGCGGACCGGTTCGCGCCGGGGATGGCATACTCGCGGAAGCACAAGTCGGATCTCGACTTCTTCGTGGCGGGCGATGTCGGCGCGGGGTACGTCAACCCGGGGCATCTCCAGGAGCCGAGGGAGTACTCGGGCCTCCCGTCGGGCGTGCGGACGTGGGCCGATCATTGCAGGCGGTACTATCGGCAGTGGGACCTCTCGCTCACGGGGTTCATCATTGACGGGTACGCGCCGCCGATGTCGGACGAGACGCTCGACGCCTACGCCGAGTTCTCGCCGGCGGGGATAGTGGCGCAGAAGATCGGCCGCTGGGGAGTCCGCAAGGGGGTGCCGTACATCCGCATGTCGGACGACCTGGTGCACGGCCCGGAGCAGTCGGCGCAGGTGGTACTCGATCGCGTCGAACAGGAGCGGTCACGGAGCGAAGCCCCGGCCGCCGAGCCGGTATTCTTCATCTTCCGCGACATCCTCTGGACGCCGACCGCCCAGAAGCAGCTCTTCGAGGCGATCAAGGCATCCCCCAGGGGCGCGGACGTCGAGATCGTGGACCCGTACACCCTCATGCTTCTCATCAGGCAGAACGGGAAGAATCGGGAGTAGCCTTCCGCTGTCCGGGCGGTTGAAACCGCGACAACAGAGGCACGAAGTCCCCCTCCGTGGACTGGGGTCTCCATTGCCCGCAGGGGCGCTCTGTAAACCAGTTGCCCTGACTTCAGTCGCCAGATACTGACAAGACGGCCGCGCCTATCGCTACGGATTCGTAGGTGAAAGAAGCCCGATGTCACCGGACCTGCCGACGAGAAGCGCCCGGTAACCCGCGATCATCGAGCTGACGCCGGTCGCCCTCACCATCTCGCCCACGCCGAACGGCGGCGCGAACTCGTGGCACATCACCCTCACGCCGATCTCGTCGCTGCCGTCGCTCAGGTAGAAGTAGTCCTCGCCTACGCTGACGACGCGCCCCCATATCGTAGAGAGCAGGCCGATGTTGTAGAGGGTCAGCGATCGAGACGGGCTCGTGATGCCGGCGGCGGTTCGCATCGAACCTCCCCCGAGAAGCCTGTTCGTGAACCCGATCGGCCGGGGCAAGGCACCACCGCGCGACACGATCGAGAGCGACTTCGCCTCGATGCACCGCTCGACGTTCTTCCCGCTCAGCATGATCCCCGCGACCGACACGACGTCACCGTCTGCGGGCATGTCCTTCGCGACGACCTTGATGCCTGCGGCGCGGCCCTCCTGGACGTAGAAGCAGCCGTAGGAGGGAAAGACGCGGGTGACGACGGCCGACCGCACGTACACCCAGCTTCCGCCGGGCACGTCGAAGAGGTCGGCGACCGATGCGGCGCGGTTCCCGTTCACCGTGATGACCCTTCGCGACGCGCTCCCCTGGGTGGCGACTGCACCCGCTTCATATGCGATCGCCTCAATGGTATGGTATCCGTCCGCGAGCGAGGCGGTGTCGAGGGAGATCGTGTAAGTCGGCCCGGCGCCCGAAGCCGTGCCGCGGAAGCGGTCGTCCACCCAGAGTTCGACCTTCGATATGCCCTTGTCGTCCGAGGCGGCGATCTCCACCTCGACGATGCCCCTGAGCGCGGCTTCGCCGGCGGAGGGACGGACTATGGCCACCGAAGGAGGCGTGGCATACGGCGCCATCAGGGGGTCTCCGGCGACGATGAAGGTCCACGGGGTCGCGGCGATGCCCATCCAGGCGCTCTCCGCCCAGGTGAAGCCGTCAACGTACCTCGGGAAGGTGTACTCCGGCCAGGTGTTCCCGAAGAGCGGTTCCGAGACCGAGCCGATCGCGCCGGAACAGCCCTCCGCGAGGTAGTCCGCGATCAGCGACTGCCCGGTTGCGAACCGGTATGCCCGTCCGCCGGATAGCGCGGCGGTCCCGGACGCCGGGAACCTCGCGCCGCACACGGGGGTGACGCCGTCCGGGCGGTATATCTGGATGTAGCCTTCGACCGGAGCGGAGCACGGCAGGCAGATCGTCCCGCCCTCGAAGCACGCGCTCGAAACGACCGAGCCGTCGGGAGCGTGGAGCCTGGCGGTCCACCCCGAGTAGACCCAGCCGTAGATGCGTATCGAGCCGGGATCGCCCCATGCCTGGCCCTCGTCAACTATCGAGTTGGCGGAACAGCGCAGGTACGCGGGCGGCTCATCGAGCGACCTGCCGTCGGTGGACACGAAGCACATGGCGATCGAGCCGGGCTTCCAGGAGAAGCTCGGTTTCGCCCACTCGGTGTTCCATTTCGACGCGCCGTCGTTGCTGCCCCACCCGGCGTAACCGGCGACGGGACCGAGGCCGGGACAGGCCCCGGTCACGAATCCCCATTCCGTGTCGCAGAGCACGTCCCGCCCGCGCTCGCCCAGCGCGGCGGCGGTCCTGGCGAGCATCTCGTTGCCCACCGGGTAGTTGCCGGCGGACTCGTCCATCACGAACCGGCCCGTCGTATCCGGCGAGAGGGAGGCGGCTATCATGGCCTCGACGTCGTCCGGCACGCCGTTTCCGCCGCCCGCGGTGTCCCGACCGTAGGCGTCGAGCCTGCACACGAGGTACATCAGCCTGACCGAGTACGGCACGGTGGTATACACCCGCTCGGTGCTCCTGCCCCCGTCCGAGGTCCGGTAGATGACGCCTCTCCACGGCTGCTCGTCGGAGTTCGGCTGGGCGAACCAGCCGGTCTTCTCGTTCGCGAAATAGACGGCCTGCCTGTCCTGCTCCCCCGACCTGACGGTGCTCCAGGTGAGGCCGCCGTCGTCGGTGTACAGGAGCCGCCCGCTCCACGACGATTCGTCCGCGCTGTCGTATCCGCAGGTCGTGACGATCCATCCGACTTTGCGGTTGATGAAATGGCAGTCCGTGATGTTCTGATCGAGCATTCCCTCGATGCGAACGCGCGACCAGGTCCTGCCCCCGTCGGTCGTGCGGCAGAGGAGCATGCCGTAGCCGCATACCCATCCGTACCTGGAGTCCGCGAAGAACACCCTCGTCAGCGAGCCGTTCGGGACTCCGTTCCGCGCGGGCGTCCAGGTGTCTCCGCCGTCGGTCGTGCGCATCATGTCTCCGTCGCCGACGATCCATCCGTTGCGTCGGTCGGCAAAGAACACGTCATTCAGCTCCGCGGCGGCTCCGACAGACTGCGGCATCCACGTGTCGCCGCCGTCGCCGGACCTGAGGGCCAGCGGGGCGCCGCGCTGGTCACGGCCGACGATCCACCCGTCCTTCTCCGAGGTGAACCAGACTCCCTTCAACAGGACGTCCGGGGAGGACGGGCCGCCCCTGGTCCTCTTCCACGTCTTGCCGCCGTCGGTCGTCTTCAGGATGCTCTCCCGCACGCCGACGGCCCAGCCGTTCCCGTCGTCCGAAAAACAGGCCCTGGTCAGCTCCGTGAGCACGCCGAGGCAGCCCTCCTCGCTGATATTCTGCCAGTTCACCCCATCGTCGCTGCGGGCGATGTACTGGCCGCCCACCGCGAAGATCGCGCCGTCCGCGCTCGCGGCGATATCGTTCACCGAGCGGGGATCGTTCCAGAACACTTTGTTGGCGTCGGAAGCCCTGAAATCGGCGAAGCCGGTCTCCTTCCCTACGTAGGGATTGCCGGCTCCCTCGATGCACGGGGTGACGCCGTCGGTCCAGCGCTGGAACGCGAGGGTCAGGCTGCTGTCCACCGAGTTGCCCGTGGATGTGACTATGAGGGGTATGCCCTTCGTGAGCACGATGTACTGAATCTGCTCGACGAGGTTGTGAGCGGTCAGGTAGTTTTCGATCGGGTACAGGATGGCGTTCTTGAAGTCGGTCGAGTTGATGCTCTCGCCCGCGGTGCAGCGGATGCGGCAGACGTTCGCCGCCGGAATCTTCCGGGCGGACCGGTAGTGCTCGCCGATGGCCCTCGATACCGCGCTGTTCTCGTTCACGACGAGCAGCACATTGTGCCGTCCGCCGCCCGCGAAGGCGGTCGCGCAGGACAGGACCGTCAGCAAGGCGACGAGGAACGCCGCCGGCGAGCGCCGGTGTCCGCAAATGCGTCTCGAGTTGAGTCGGCAAGAAAGCCTGAGTCCGTCCATGGGGATGTCGCTCGGTCGGGCCGCCTCCGGGAGGCGTGGCAGTATGTCCGGGGGGTCTGATTATTATACCCACAGAAGGCCCATCGGTCAACATTTCCGGCGGGAGGCGATTCGTCACGGGCGTTTCGTGTTGACCGGGCACGGCTCCTGTGCTATACTTCTCAGCGAGTCCAACCCCTCGTTCACGGGCCAAATAACTGCACTCAGGCGCGTAGCTAATGTCGGCCGTCTTAAACTGGTTTGCACAGCTTGGCAGCGTTGACTATGTCGGATTGCTGACCACCGTCGCGGACATAGCCGTCGTCGCGTTCGTCACCTACAAGCTGATGATGCTCGTCAAGGGCACCAGGGCGTGGCAGATCCTCTGGGGGCTGGGCGTCTTCTTCCTCTTCGTCATCATCAGCGAGTGGCTGAACCTGCGCGCGCTCAACTGGCTGCTCAAGGTCTTCCTCCCCCTCGGCCCCGTGGCCCTCGTGATCCTCTTCTATCCCGAGCTTAGGCACGCGCTCGAGCAGGTCGGGCGGCTCAAGTTCCTCGGTGACGGGTTCGTCATGCTGGGACGCGAGGACATCACCAAGCTGGTCGAGGAGCTTACCAGGGTCGCATCCGAGGCGTCGAACTCCAGGACCGGCGTGCTGATCGTCGTCGAGCGCGAGGTAGGCCTCGACACCACCATCCGCACCGGCAAGGAAGTGGACGCGGAGGTCTCGTCGGAACTGCTGAGAACGATATTCCACCCCGGAAGCCCCCTGCACGACGGCGCGGTGATCATCCGCGGCGACCGGATCGTGGCCGCGAGCTGCATCCTCCCGCTCAGCGACAGCCCGCGCATCGGCACGATGATACACACGAGGCACAAGGCCGCCGTCGGGATCACCGAGCAGAGCGACTCGATAGTCCTGGTCGTGTCCGAGGAGACCGGCACGATCTCGATCTCCGCCGACGGCCGCCTGATGCGGGGGCTGACCCCGGATCAGGTCAAGGCGAAGCTGCTCTATCTCCTCCAGGCGGGCGCCGGAGAGGACGCGAGGTCGCATCTGCGCCGGAAGGTCTCCTCGGCGCTCTCACGGGTCTGGACCGGGGACAGCGGCGTCGGGCACAGGACTAGATGATGAGGCACAACATCGGCTACAAGCTGCTCTCGCTCGCGATCGCCATACTGGTGTGGGTCTACGTGAACCAGTATGCCGACCACCGGGGCAACGCGTCCGGCGGAAACGTGAGCAAGGTGCTCTTCATCTCCCCCGTCACCACCGGGAAGCCGCCCTATCCGCACAAGGTGCTCGACATCGAGGTGGAACCGCAGTCCGTCACCCTCACGGGCCGCCCGGCCCGCCTGATCGAGATCAGCACCGTGTCCACGGAACCGATCCTGCTGGACGACCGGACCGAGACCTTTTCGAGGCGCGTGAACCTCGTCGCGCCCGCGGGGACGTCGCTCGCGAACGGCCGGACGGCGGCGGTGACGGTCCGAATCGCGACCGTGGAGGCCGCGCCCGAAGAGACTGAGTGATATCCCGCTCCGTTAGCCCTGAGTATATCGTTATATGGCCGCATGTGCGGGGAGCAGAACCCCCTCGGCCCGGAGGCCGGTCCCCCTTGGCAAGGGGGACAGCACATCTAGCTCCCCTCCTTGTCAAGGAGCGACTGGGGGAGGTTCCGGGGAAACCGCATGAACAGAGACACATCGGCAGAGCTCTTCGAAGAGGCGCAGAAATACATCCCCGGCGGGGTGAACAGCCCCGTCCGCGCGTTCAAGGCGGTCGGCGGCGGCCCGGTGTTCGTCGCCCGGGGCAAGGGGTCCCACATCTGGGACGCCGATGAAAACCGCTACATAGACTACGTCGGCTCATGGGGGCCCCTGATCCTCGGCCACGCCCACCCGCGTGTGGTCGAAGCGGTCACCAGGGCCGCCGGGCGCGGGATGACATTCGGCGCGAGCACCGAGGGCGAGGTCGTGCTGGCGAAGATGATCGTCGAGGCCGTGCCCTCAGTCGAGATGGTGCGCCTCGTCAGTTCTGGGACCGAGGCCGTGATGAGCGCGGTCCGCCTCGCGCGCGGGTTCACCGGCCGCGACAAGATCGTCAAGTTCGAGGGCGGATACCATGGGCACGGCGACTCGCTCCTGGCGAAGGCCGGATCGGGCGTGGCGACTTTGGGCATCCCGGACAGCGCCGGTGTGCCCGAATCTGCGACCTCCGATACGATCGTGCTCCCGTACAACGATATCGATGCCGTCCGGACGCTCTTCGACGCGATCGGCGGGGAGATCGCATGCCTCGTGGTCGAGCCGGTCGCGGGCAACATGGGCGTCGTGATCCCGAAGCCCGGCTACCTGGAGGGCCTCCGCGAGCTGACGCACAAGTGGGGCGTCGTGCTGATCTTCGATGAGGTGATCAGCGGATTCCGGCTGGCGTACGGCGGCGCGCAGGAACTCTTCGGCGTGACCCCCGACATGACGACTTTGGGGAAGATCATCGGCGGCGGGATGCCGATGGGCGCATACGGCGGACGGCGAGAGATCATGGAGCAGGTCGCGCCGCTCGGGCCGGTCTACCAGGCCGGGACGCTCTCCGGCAATCCGGTCGCGGTGGCGGCGGGCATCGAGACGCTCCGAATCCTCCGGGAGAAGAAGCCTTACGACGACCTCGACCGCAGGACGTACCGCCTGGCCGACGCGCTCCTCGAGGCCGCCGTGAGCCGTGACATCCCGATGCGGATCAACCGGGTCGGCTCGATGATGACCGCGTTCTTCACCGACCAGCCGGTCACGGACTACGCGACGGCCAAGACCTCCGACACGGCGAGATACGCGGCGTTCTTCCGAGCGATGCTCAATCAGGGGATCTACCTCGCGCCGAGCCAGTTCGAGGCGGCGTTCGTCTCGACCGCCCACACGGACGACGACATCGCCCGCACGATCGAGGCGGCGGAGAAGGCGATCGGGGGGTAGGGGTCAGTTCAGCAGCAGGATGTCCGACTGGGTGCGCACGCGGATGAGCGGATAGTAGTCCGTCCCCGACTTGAAGATGGAGCTGATTCCGGTCACTTTCACCCACTGCCCGACCTCCGGCTTCGTAAGCCCGACAACCAACACTCTGACCCCTGTGTATCCGGAGGGGTCGGTCATATCCGAGCCGTCGGAGATCACGAAATACGAGCCCGCGGGACTGTATGTCACGCGGCCTGCGGTGGAGACGAGCAGTCCGATGTTGTTCAGGCCGAAACCGTCCTTGACGCCCATCTGCCCGCTTCCGGTATCCGGGTCGTAGCTCCAGTTCCGCCCGCCTATGTTTCCGACATGCAGGAACAGCGGATCCACGATGCCCGTGTCTCCGGGCGGAGCCGATTGCACCGCTGTCGCGGCCTCTATGTACCTCTCGCCCCAGGAACTTGTGCTCATGACCCCATTCACGTCCGCTCGCATGCCGACGGAGAGCGCGTGTCCGAGCATCTCCACGCGCATCCCGGATGAGCGGTCATCGGCCTCGACGTAGAAGCAGTCGGAGAACGCCGCAGTCACGATAGCGGACTTGACTCGAATCGCGTCGGCATCGGCCTTCGCCCTCAAACCGGCGACGGTGACGAGAGGAATGGGGTTCACATACGGCAGCGCGCCCATGTCGCTGCGCGTGCCATCCGGATCGAACATCGTCGGATCGCCGGTGTCTATGCAGGGAGATGCGGCCTGGAGATGGTAATCGCCCGCAGCGGCGTTCACAAAGAGCGGATCGGCGAAGATCGTGCCTGTCAGATCCGGGCTGCCGTAGTAGTTGGTCGAGTTGCCCCAGAGGTCGCAGTAAAGCACTTTCGGCGACGCTCCGGTCAGGTACACGCCGTACGAGCCGTTGTTCGCGACGATGCAGTTCTTGACGACCTGTCCGAGCGAACTGGAGGATATGCCATGACCCGCGTTGCCGCTCACCGTGCAGTTGGTGATAGTGGGTGACGGAGTGTTGCTGACCGAGATGCCTCCCCCGCAACCTGATACCGTGCAGCCGGTGATGCTGAGAGAGGAACCGATGCTGACCGAGATGCCTGTTGACACACAGGACGACACGACGCTGTCTGCAACCTGCAGGCTTGCTGCAGGCTGCGACGAACCGGGACTCACCCAGCACGTTATGCCGTAGGGCGAACCGTGGCTGATGCTGCTGTCCGCGATGCTCAAACTGGCACCATCTCTGCTGTCGAGGATGCCGTAGAAATAACAGTAGCCGTTGCAGTACTGGTATCCACCATACCTCGCGACGCAGTGCTCGAAGATCCCGCTTGCACCGACGCCCTTTACCGAGACGTAAGACCAGTCTCTTGCAGCAGGGGCGGTCGCACTGCCGTCACCGTTCGTATCGCCACCGACACTGTCGTCCTTGATGCTCGTGAAGTAGATCGGCGAAGATTCCGTGCCTTGAGCCACAAGACTGCCGCCGACAGTGATGTCGCTGTAGCTGTACTGGGACTTCACGACTGTGCCGGGCTCGATGGTCAGTTGTGCGCCGGCAGCGACCTGCAACCCACCGCCGACCACGTACGGAAGGTTCGCCGTCGGATGCCAACGGTTGTCCAAGTCCATGTTGCCATTTACGCAAAGGCCATTCAGGTCATTACCAGAGGCGCTGTTCCCGTCGAAGGTCAAGACCCCCATGGGGCTGCAGCTCACGCTAGCCGCCCACCCTGCATTATCGGTGAACGTGTTATTGATGATGGTAGGCGACGGACAGGTCGACACAGTCAATCCGTTACCCGCGTTACCATTCACCGTGCAGCCAGTCACGCTGGGAGAAGAACTGCTGCTAACGGATATCCCGCCCCCGCTGTTGCCACTTACCGTGCAGTTGGTGATAGTGGGTGACGGAGTGTTGCTGACCGAGATGCCTCCCCCGCAACCTGATACCGTGCAGCCGGTGATGCTGAGAGAGGAACCGATGCTGACCGAGATGCCTGTTGACACACAGGACGACACGACGCTGTCTGCAACCTGCAGGCTTGCTGCAGGCTGCGACGAACCGGGACTCACCCAGCACGTTATGCCGTAGGGCGAACCGTGGCTGATGCTGCTGTCCGCGATGCTCAAACTGGCACCATCTCTGCTGTCGAGGATGCCGTAGAAATAACAGTAGCCGTTGCAGTACTGGTATCCACCATACCTCGCGACGCAGTGCTCGAAGATCCCGCTTGCACCGACGCCCTTTACCGAGACGTAAGACCAGTCTCTTGCAGCAGGGGCGGTCGCACTGCCGTCACCGTTCGTATCGCCACCGACACTGTCGTCCTTGATGCTCGTGAAGTAGATCGGCGAAGATTCCGTGCCTTGAGCTAGGATCTCGCCCTGGACACTCAAGTACGCCCTATTGTCGAACTTCACGACCGTGCCGGGCTCGATGGTGAGCCGCGTACCTGCGGGAATCGTGAGGTTGCTGACGACATACGGACTGCCGCTGGCTTTCCATGTGATGTTCGTGGTTATCGTCCCGGGAGCTGGCGTGTAGTGGTGTATCCAGATCGGTGCGGAGTAGATGTAGTCTCGCTCCGCGCCAGCGATGCCCGTCTGCCGTATCCGCAGATAGAGCGCCGTCTGACCCTGAGAGGTCATGGGCAGGGCACGGATTTCCTGATAGGTCAAGTGAAAGGTGTCGGAGAAGTAGGTGTCGTTGAGGCTGCCCCATCTCTTGACGGGGTCTGGCTGCCCCGAACACATCAAGTCAATTGATGCGAAATACTCCTTCCAGGGGTCAATATGGTTGGGATCGAACGCGGTCACCTCAAACGTGAAGCCTCCAGCGCCCGCCGGTATGACATCTCCCATCCAGTACCAGCTTGACTGTCCATCAACCTGGCAGCGAAAACGCAGACTGAAATCCTTGTCCTCCGAGGCGAACACCCGCCTGTGTCTCAGCGCATCCATGACGCCCGCCCGCCCGCTTCCTGGTGTGACCCATATGCCGGTGTGACGGGTTGCGGCCTGATCGCCCAGCGGCTGCTGGTTGTCAATCCCGATCGACGGCCCAACGTGCCATCCGGCCTGCAATGCTGTGCGGAAGTAGGTCTCCGACGCGCTCGGTGATGAATAAGCCAGGTCTCCTGCCCCGAGTTCGGCCAGACACATTATCTGGTCCACTTGTTCATCCCAGCCTGGAAATCCGCTGAAATGGTTGTAGCTGCCGATATGGTTGAACTGTGCAACGGGTGGAGAACCGTAACCTGAAGCGCTGCCTACGCTCTTGAGCCAGTTGACGAGACTGGCGGTGTCATCCGGGCCAGTGGGGGCAAAATGTGTTCTGAGAGGTGTCGGCGGAGTGCCATCACCGAATACCGCCGCGTCCGTGTAGTCACTCGATCCGAAGACATTGACATGGTCTGATGCGGTCCACTCGAAACCGCGAAGCGCTATCACTCCGCCAGGGCCTGAGTATGATCCGCCCGTAAAAGGATAGAGCCACTCGCCGTTGGTGAGCGATCCGCCGTGGTCGCTCAGACCAACGACCTTGAGCGGATGGCCGGGGTCTGCGGCGGCTGCCATCGTTTCATCCGGCGTCTGGGTGCCGCAATGGTCTGGTACCCCGGACGACTCACAGGCCTGGAGGGTGTGCACATGCAGATTGGCGCGGTATATCTCGTACTGCGCGCCGGCGGGTGACGCGATGATGAGCGCGAGGACGATGATGAGGATATACCTGCCGGTTGAACGCATGTTGTTACTCCTTGCCTGACGGCAAACGGAAGTAAGTATGGTGGTTCCAATGGGCTGCGGTGGGAAGAACGGAACTACCGCCAGTTTACTGCCGATGACGGCATCTGTCAAGAGATTGACCGGAAAACTGGTACAAGTACCTGCCTTCCCCGGGGCGGACCATCGTGCTATAATCGGCACACTATGACCGAAGACACCATGACCCCGGGCGAGCGGATGAGAGCCTTGTATGAGTTCCGGCCGGTGGACCGACTCCACCGCGCGGAGTTCTCGATCTGGCCGGAAGCGATCGAGAAATGGAAGTGCGAGGGCCTGCCGGAGGACTGGCAGGAGACGAACCTCTTCATGTACGACCCCCAGGCCGTTTTCGGCACGGGCCTCGGACTCGGATGGTGCGAGCCGCCGTTCCTCCCGCTATTTGAGAAGAAGGTGATCGAGGTACAGGGCGACCACGAGATCATCCAGGACGTCGCCGGCCGCCACCTGAAGGTCTTCACCGGCAGGCGGCACGGGTTCATGCCCGACTACCTCAAACATGCCGTCAGCAACATGGCCGACTGGGAGACCGTCGCGCCGAGGCTCGATCCGACGGTCGAGGCGCGCTGGGAGGGCCTCGCGGACCGGGTCATGGATGCGCGGCGGACGGCCGATGCGGTCGATGGCATCATGAGCCAGCATCTCATCGGCGGATACATGTACCTGCGCTCGATGATCGGCCCGGAGGACCTGCTGTACATGTTCTACGACCAGCCCGAGGTCATCCACGCGGCGATGAGGGGATGGCTCGACCTGATGGACGCCGGGCTGGCGAGGGTGCAGGCGGTGGCACCCCCCCTAACCCCCCCTTGGCAAGGGGGGGAGCGGAGAGAATCCTCCCCTTGGCAAGGGGGGGAGCGGAGAGAATCCTCCCCTTGCCAAGGGGAACAGCAAAGAGAATCCCCCCCTTGGCAAGGGGGGGTGTGATCGACGAGGTCTTCATGGCGGAGGACATCTGCTACAACCACGGGCTGCTCATCTCGCCCGACACGTTCCACGAGTTCCTGATGCCCTACTATCAGCAGCTCCTCGGCAACGCGCGGGCCAGGCAGAGTCGCCCGATCGGCCTGCACATTGACACCGACGGCGACTGCCGACCCTCGATCCCGCTCTACCTGGAGCTTGGGATGACGCGGATGTCGCCGTTCGAGGTCGCGAGCGGATGCGACGTGGTGGAGATCGGCAGGCAGTACCCGGAGATGATGATGTCCGGCGGGATAGACAAGCGGGCGCTGGCGGCGGGGAAGGATGCGATTGACGCGCACCTGGCGCACATCATGCCGCCGATGGTCGAGCGCGGAGGGTACTATCCGACGTGCGATCACGGCGTTCCGCTCGAGGTCAGCTTCGAGAACTACCTCCACTACCGCAGGCGCGTCTGCGAGATGGACGGCGCGGGGGAGTAGACGGCTCGTGCTGTCCCCCTTGACAAGGGGGACCGGCCTCCGGGCCGAGGGGGTTGTGCCTTTCCGCGCCCTTCGATACACTCTCCGCTCCGCTCCGAGCACTCAGGGCTGACGGTGACAGGTGTCCAGACGCCGCCATTCCTGAGTGCGCGTTCCGGCGCGGTCCTGAACTTGATTCAGGAGAAGGCCGGCCTCCCAGGGCCCCTCCCCCGACCCTCCGTGATAAGGAGGGGAGCGCGCCCCCCGGCGGCGAACAGAACCCTCGGAGGAGAACCCCATGGAAATCTCACTGAACGGCTCGGACTGGAAGATCAAGCACTTCAACCCCGGGGAGGCGCGCGGCAAGCAGCCCTTCGCCCCCGGGTACGACATGTCCTGGTGGACGGACGCCACCGTTCCCGGCGCCGTGCAGGCCGACCTCCTGCGCGCCGGTCTGATCCCGGACCCCTACCAGGACCTGAATTCCCGGCTGATCGAGTGGGTCGCCGCCCGCGAATGGGCCTGCACGAAGGCGTTCACGATCAACCCGATCCCCGAGGGCATGCGGGTCGGCCTCCGGTTCGAGGGGATAGACTACTCCGGCGACGTCTACCTGAACGGCGCGCACCTCGGCCGAAGCGAGAACATGTTCGTCCCGGCGGAGTTCGACGTCACCGGCATCCTCGACGGCGAGCGCGAGAACCGCATCGTCGTGATCCTCGACCCGGCGCCCGCGGAGTACGGGCAGATCGGCCGCACCAGCGGGGTCCGCACCTACAAGACCCGGATGAGCTACGGGTGGGACTTCGCCCCGCGCCTGATCCCGCTCGGCCTGTGGGACGACGTGAAGCTGGTCGTGACCGGCGGGGCGCGCATCGAGGACTCCTGGGCGAACTCCGAGCTCTCGGACGACCTGAAGTCCGCGAACCTGATGATGCGCACGAAGGTCCGCTCCGAGCGGCCGATGCGGGTCACCGTGCAGACGAGGATCCTCCTCGAGGACGCGCAGGTCGCCGGGCAGAGCGAGGTCGTCCGGGTCTCCGGGCTTGCCGAGGTCTCTCAGCTCTTCGCCGTCAAAAACCCCCGCCTGTGGTGGCCGAACGGTCACGGCGACCCGAACCTCTACTTCGCCGAGGTGCTGGTCGTATCGGAGGACGGCGTTGAGCTGGACCGGCGGGAGTTCCACTTCGGCTTCAAGCGGGTGCGCCTCGTCCCGAACCCCGGGCTCGACGAGGGCCTCCTGCCCTGGAACTTCGAGGTGAACGGCAAGCGCATCTACCTGAAGGGGTGGAACTGGGTGCCGGCGGACTCGATGTACGGGACGGTGACGGCGGAACGGTACGAGCGACTCGTCAGGCTGGCGAAGGAGGCTAACGTCAACCTCCTGCGGGTGTGGGGCGGCGGCCTCATCGAGAAGGACGAGTTCTACGCCGCCTGCGACCGGCTCGGCATCATGGTCTGGCAGGAGTTCATCCTCTCCTCGTCCGGCCTCGACAACGACCCGCCGAACGACCCGGCGTACCTGAACATGATCCGGCGCGCGGCGGAAAACATCATCCCCCGCCGGAGGAACCGGGCCTGCCACGCCGTCTGGTGCGGCGGGAACGAGCTGACCTGGAAAGGCCGCGACGACGAGGCCCTCCGGACGATGCGCGAGGCCGTGGAGGTGCTCGACCCGCAGAAGATCTACCTCCCGACCTCGCCGATGCGCACGTTCGAGGAAGGCGAGCCCCTCGAGATAGACATCCACGGCGACTGGCAGTATTTCGGCCCCGAGAAGCACTACGAGATCAACAACGCGCGGCGCTCCGCATTCCACAGCGAGTTCGGGTGCGAGGGCGCCGCGAACATCGAGACGATCCGCGAGGTCCTGAAGCATTCCGACCCGACTCCGATCTCGCCGCGGAACGAGCTGTGGGCGCACCGCGGCGAGTGGTGGATCAACACCGGCGTACTGGAGGAGATCTTCGGCCCGCTGCCGGACGTCGAGACGTTCGCACGGATGAGCCGGTTCGTCCAGTGGGAGGGCCTCCGGTACGCGGTCGAGCAGAACCGCCGGCGGAAGTACGCGTCGGGCGGCACGATACCCTGGCAGTTCAACGAGCCCTGGCCGAACCTGACCTGCACGAACGCGGTGGACTACTTCCTGCGCCCCAAGCCCGCCTACTACGCGGTCAAGTCGGCCTACGAGCCGGTCCACGTCAGCGCGAAGTACGACAGGCTCGGATGGAAGCCCGGCGAGGAGTTCCGCGCGCAGTTGTGGGCGAACAACTCCGGCCCGGCGCTGAGAGACTGCGCGGTGGTCTGGACGATCGTCGGCACGGAGGGCGACGTGTTCCTGTCCGGCGGCGAGAGGCTCGACCTGGCCGAGAACGCGGCGGTGATCGCGGGTGACGTCTCCTGGCGGATCGAGCCGGGGTTCGAGCGGCTCTTCGTGCTGGAGGCGCGGCTGGTCGGCCCGGGCGGGGAGGAGCTTTCGAGGAACAGCTACCTGATGAGCGCGAACCCGCCCCCGATATTCGACAGGCTGCTCGCGCTCCCGCCGACGACGATCGAGGTCGAGCAGGGCAAGGCGGTCGGGCTCGAGGACGGGCACGCGGAGGTGCCGGTCACCGTGCGCAACACGGGCGGGAACTACGCGTTCTTCGTGAAGGTCACGACGGACTGCCCGGGCTGGGGGGCCTACTACGGGCGGAACTACCTGCTGATCGCACCTGGCGACTCGGAGACGGTAGTCGTGAAGTGCGTTCCGCGGGAGCGGGGTGCGAAGGCGCCCGGCCCCTTCACGGCGGAGGGATGGAACACGGGCCCCGCCCACCGGGAGTGATGTGCGATCAGTAACCGGTATCCGGAGACCGGAGCCGAGAGTCTCGAGTAGGTTTCGGAGAAACCGTATCGAGAGACGGCTTCCAGGTGAGGCCGGGAGCTAGGGGGACTCGGGGCCCACGCCGCGTGGATGCCGGATCAAGTCCGGCATGACGGCCAGGCCGCTCGTCACCGGCAGCCGATCACTTCTCCACCCGCCAGGCGATGTCCCCCTTCGAAGGACCGCTCCGCCCGTCGCTCAGCGGCTTCCCGCCGTCGTCCTTCATGTCCTTGCCGACGCTGTACAGGACGAAGCCCTTCCCCTGCCTCTTGTAGATAAGAGCCTTTCCGCTGAGCGGGTCCTCGAGCATCTCAGGGTCGGAAACGCCCAACCCGGCCAGGCTGTCGGGGTACGTCCCGTGCCGACGCTCATACGCACTGAGTTCCAGGCCGACCCGGCAGACGCGCGTCTCGGCCAGAGCTTCGTAGACCCGTGACTTCACGCCGCTGACTACCGGCAGGATCATGCTCGTGACGGGTCTGTACAACAGATGCAGGCCCTCCAGGTCCTTCAGGCCGGAGTCCCTGATCGGCTTCTCCGCGTCGGCGATGATCTTGCCCATCAGCCCCAGGTAGAACCGCTCGTCCGCATAGAGCACGGGCCGCGCGGCGAAGACTGTCAGCCGCGCAAGCGGAATCTGCACGTCCGTCAGCTCGCCGAACGCGGACGGATCGTCGCGCAGCTCCCGGAACGCCAGAAGCCCCGCGTCCCTCTCCCCCTGCATTGCAAGGCGGTAATGCGGCCGGAGGTCGGCCTCCGCGAGTGATTCGGACAACCGAGCCGTCTGGTCTTCGGTCAGGCTAACGTATGGCGCCGCGTCCCGAAGGTTGCGGCAGGTCATGTTGATGATCGCGGCGCGCACGAGCACCGATATGAGGGTGGGCTCGCCCTCGACGGAACGCGCGATTCGCAGGCTGAGCCCCATGAACCGCGCGGCCTCGTCCATTTTGCCGTCCCTTGCGGCGATCAGCCCGCGTGCGTTCGCCAGCCGGGCCAGCCCCCTGAGCGAACGGTAGTGCGGAAACAGGGCCGCGAACCCGTCCTCCCACTTGACCGGGAACCGGCAACGCTCCATGGACGCCGCGCGCTCTGCTAGCTCCAAGGCTCTGTCATAGGCCCCTATCGCCGCGCGGGCCTTGTCCCAACTGCCCGGGTCGGCCTTCCGCTTCTCGGCGTCCGCGAAATCCGCCAACTGCTCGTAGTCCTCGCGGTCGGTTCCCGGTGAAGGCAGGAGTTTGAAGGCCTCGGCGTACACCAGCGCGGCGTTCTCGGCGTCCGGGACCTTCGGACCGACGAGCTCGGTGATAGAGGGGAGTTCGCCCTTCGCCTTCAACGCCCTGATGTCCGACTCCAGCTTTCGGCCGGTGATAAAGGTGGCGATCCCGTGCGCAACCGCGAGCAGGATCACCAGTATCACCAGGGCCTTGCCCGTCCATTTCGCCGCGCGGACGAGCTTCCCGCCGATCCGCCGAAACGTGGGGAAGCAGTCGCCGTTCACAGTCCGTTTCATAGTCGCTCGCCTCCCTCTTGAGTAGTCCAGCGGTCCGAGAAGCCCTGGACGAGCAGCTTCTCCATATCCCTGCGCTGCCTCAGCAGGCCGCCGGGGACGGTTCTCGCGCCGCCCGCCTCGGTCATCGCGGAGATGCGCGCCTGACGGTAGTGGTCGGAGACGTTGACCGCCAGCAAGACCGCCAGCGCCAGCGCGGCGAACACCGGCCTGCGCAGGGCGAACCGCCATATCGGACGCCGGCGCTCGAGTTCCTGCCGGCTCCGGCGAAGGATGCGCTCCCGCATGCCGTCCGGCGGCTGCGGCTGCCACGATCGGCGAAGCATCTCCTCTATCCGTCTGTCATCCATCCTGGTCCTCCCCCAGCGCGCGCCTCAGCCTGGCGATCCCGTACTGGTACCGGCTCGTGACCGTGCTCACGGAAGCGCCGGACACCTGGGCGATCTCCCGAAACGTCAGCCCCTCGTATGCCTTCAGCACGAGCACCTCGCGCTGTTCGACCGGGAGTTCGGCAAGCGCCTCGCGCAGCGCGTTAGATTGGACGACGGATTCCGCGACGCCCGAGGCGGGCGGATGCGAATCCCACCGCAGGTCCTCGGTCAGCCAGTCGCGACAGCGTCGGGCGCGGAGTATGCTGTAGGCGGAGTTGCGTGCGGCGGTCAGCAGGTAGGCCTTGACGCTCCGGGCTCTGCGCAGGAGTTTGCGGTCCCGGGCGAGCCGGATAAAGACCTCCTGCACCGCGTCCTCGGCATCGTCGGCCGAACCGAGAATCGAGAGCGCGTATCGGTATAGGGAGAGCGCGTACTCGTCGTACGCGTCCTCCAGCGCCGTTTCCCTGTCCGCATGATCGCGCACCGCTGTCGCTCCGATACTCATCGAGACCTGTGCGTCGGCGTCGTCCATCGTCCTCTCCACTTACATAGACGCCGCGCGCGGCCGTTTTTGCCTGCCGAAAACTGTCGCGCGTCATCCTGAACTCGACTCAGGATCCAGAATCTTCCGGATGGATGCTGAACCAAGTTCAGCATGACGACCGCCTGCCGTGGCGAGAACTCCGTCAGAACTCCGCTTCCGCACTCCGAATCAGCGTACATCCGCGTTCATCGGCGGTTACAAAGTGGACGGACGGAAGCGCCTTAGGCGGAGGGAGTTGCTGACGACCGAGACCGAGCTGAGCGCCATCGCGCCCGCCGCCCACATCGGGTCGAGGAAGACGCCGAAGAGCGGATAGAGCACCCCCGCCGCGACCGGGATGAGGATCACATTGTAGAAGAACGCCCAGAAAAGGTTCCGGCGGATCGTGCGCATCGTGGCCCTGCTCAAGGCGATCGCCGTCACCACCGCGCGGAGGTCGCCACTGATCAGCGTGACGTCCGCCGTCTCCATCGCCACGTCGGTGCCGGTGCCAATCGCGATCCCGATGTCCGCCTGTGCGAGCGCCGGGGCGTCGTTGATCCCGTCGCCGACCATCGCCGTGACCTTGCCCTCATCCTGGAGCGACTTCACCGCCTCGGCCTTCTGCTGAGGGAGCACCTCGGCCATGACGCGCTCGATGCCCGCCTGATGCGCGATCGCCTCCGCCGTCTGCCGGTGGTCGCCGGTGATCATGACGACCTCGAGGCCCATATCCCGCAGCGCCCGAACGGCATCGGACGAGTGCGCCTTGAGCGTGTCGGCGATGGCGATCACCCCGGCGGGCTTGCCGTCTATCGCGACGAAGACGGGGGTCTTGCCCTGAGCAGCATACGTCTCATAGGTCTCATCGGTCCCATGGGACTGATAGGACTCATGGGACGAATGGGACATCAGTTTCTGATTCCCGACCAGCACCTCATGCCCATCAACCGTGGCGCGGATGCCCGCCCCGGTCACCGAGTCGAACTCGGTCGGGGCAACCGTCTCGATCCCGCGCTCCTCGGCGGCGCGGACGATTGCTTCGCCGAGCGGATGCTCCGAGACCCGTTCGGCGGATGCGGCCAGCCGGAGGAGTTCGGCCTCATCCATATCGATCGGAACGATATCAGTCACGACCGGCTTTCCCTCCGTGAGCGTGCCGGTCTTGTCGAGCACGATCGCATTCAGCCGGTGCGCCGTCTCCAGGGCCCCGCCACTCTTGATCAGCACGCCGTTCTCCGCGCCCTTGCCGGTCCCGACCATGATCGCCGTCGGGGTCGCCAGCCCGAGCGCGCAGGGACACGCGACGATCAGCACGGCCACGAAGCTGAGGAGCGCGTAGTTGAACGCCGGCTGCGGTCCGAATGCGAGCCAGACGATGAAGGTCAGTATAGCGATCCCGATGACAGTCGGGACGAAGTAGCTCGCGATCACATCCGCCAGCCGCTGGATCGGCGCCTTCGAGCCCTGCGCCTGCTCGACCAGCTTGATGATCTGCGCGAGGGTCGTGTCCTTCCCGACGCGGGTCGCGCGGAAACGGAAGCTGCCGGTCTTGTTGATCGTCGCGCCGATGACCTCATCGCCCTCCTGCTTGGTGACGGGGATCGGCTCGCCGGAGATCATCGACTCATCGACCGCCGAGCGCCCGTCTACGACGACTCCATCGACCGGGATCTTCTCGCCGGGCCGGACGATGATGATGTCGCCGACCTGCACCTGCTCGACCGGGATGTCCGACTCCTGATCGTCGCGGACAACTCGCGCGGTCTTCGGCTGGAGGCCGATGAGGCGCCGGATCGCCTCCGAGGTCCGCCCGCGCGCCCGGAGTTCGAGCAGCCGGCCGAAGAGGATGAGCGTGATGATGACCGCCGACGTGTCGAAATAGAGCGCGGCTTCGATGCCTTTCGCATGGGCGAAGAAGCCGGGGAATAGGATCACCCCGACGCTGTAGAAGTACGCCGCCGAACTGCCGACCGCGATCAGCGTGTTCATGTCGGTCGTGCGGTGTCTCGCGGCGGCGATTGCGCCGTTGTAGAACTGCCGGCCGCCCCAGAACTGGACCGGTGTCGCGAGGACCCACAGCAGCCACGCAGGAAGCATGCCGGTCAGGCTCCCGATCACGATCGGGACGGTGATGATGGCGCACACGACGGTCTTGGTTAGCAGCGTCCGGTACGCCGCCTCGCGGGTGAGTCGCTCGCGGTCCGGGGCCTCGATCTGCTCATCAGGAACGGTGTATCCGAGTTCCTCGATCATCCGCTTGAACTCGTCGGGCGAGATGACGGCGGGGATGTAGTCGATCGTAACGCGCTCGGTGGCGAGGTTCACGGCCGCGGAGGTCACGCCGTCGAGCTTGTTGAGGACCTGCTCGATTTTGGCGGCGCATGAGGCGCAGGTCATCCCCTCGACGGGGAGCGTCATCTGCTCGGCCGCGACGTCGTAGCCGGTGTCGCGGATGAGTTGGATGATCTGTTCGACGCTGACCACGCCGGGGTCGAAGGTGACCGTCGCCCGCTCGGTCGCGAAGCTGACGACGGCGGACTCGACCCCCTCCAATCCCTGGAGGCCCTTCTCGATCCGCGCGGCGCAGTGCGCGCACGTCATACCGGTGACGGGGAGATCAATCTTTTCCATGCAGGTCGCTCTACATCAAGTACTTCACTATACTCACCACCACGGCAGTCAGGATCGCGATGAACACGATCGCCGCGACGCCGCAGCACACCAGCGGCTTCCACACGCTGATGTCAATGTTCGTCTCGCCATCCCGCACGCGGACGCCGGTCCAGTTCACCCTGACCTCCGAGTCCTTGTCCTTGACGTAGACCCCGCCGGGGCCGACGTGAACCTGCTCGCCCTTCTCGCCCGTCACGTTGACCGACCCGCCGCCGACCTCGACGCGCACCTTCTCGTCTTCGCTCATTTCACCACTCCGTTCGAAAACACCGACTCGCCCCGATCGCCCGGTGCGAGCATGCCATAGCCGTTATCGGCAGTTCTGTCTTTTCCATGTGCTGGGATAGTTATACCCAGATGTGCGAGGGGAATGCAAGCAAGTTCAGCATCCGGGCGACTGAAGTCACGGCAACGAAGGCACGAAGTCCACCTCCGTGGACTGGAACCCCAGGGGAGCCGTTCAACGGCCTCCCAGTGTCCGCAGGGACACTTCGTGCCTTCGTTGCCGCGGTTTCAACCGCCCGGCCCTACAGGAGGTCTCTCGGTTGAGCGCGGTTTGGCGGACTGCGGCTCCCACTTCAGCTTGCCGATCTCGGACTTCGGCACGAATCCTACATGGCCGTCCGCGTAGCAGACCGCGTATCCCATCTCATGCCTCGGTTCCGGCGGGAAAAGCTCGGGGCCTCCGTGGAGGTTGCGGCCGGGCATCGACTCGAAGTAGCGCACCGTGTATGTAGGATCGGCTACGTCGCGCTCGGATAGCCCATCGAGCCGAGCGTTCACGGCGTAGGAGGGCGCGCTCCGGTCGTTCACCTCTGAAGGGCATATGAACAGCTTGTCGGTGTCACTGGGCGACCGGGAGATCCGTGTCAGAGGCTCTTTCAGAGCATCGTTCCAGGTCTTCACCGGAGGGAAGCGGTAATCATGCTCGGACATGTACATCTCAGTCGCCATGCCCAGCTTGCTGAGATTCCGCATGCACTGTGTCGAGAGCGACGGACGACCGCCATCGTGTACGGAGAAGGGAAACAGAACCGCGGCAAGAACAAGGACGATGATTACGCCGCACACGGCCCACAAGACGTTTCTCATCTCACGGCCTCCATTCGGACTACATCTTAGCGGACCCTCACCGCCGAGACGGCCACGTCGCCGAACCAGGGCCCGCCCTCGCGGATCATCCGCCAGCCCGACGCGTAGAACCCCGGCTCGTTGGGCGCGGTCAGGTCGAAGGTGAACGTCACCGTCCCGTTCGGGCCGACTTCAGCGATCACGTCCTGATAGAGGGCGTCCGCGAACGGGTCGGAGCCGCCCAGCGCCCCGAGTTTGAACCCGCGCTCCTCGTTCCAGAGCACGCCCATATTCCTGAACGTAATGCTGGCCGATTTCGTTTCGCCCGGCGCCATGCTGTTCGGGATCGTGTGGCTCACGAGTTCGCTCGAGTAGAAGTCCCTGGTCGGCGCGACGCCGAAGTAGTCGCAGACGCCCTTGTACAGCCCCCACATCGCCGCGCACCGGAAGAAGTCGTCCTTCAGGTTGAGCACGTCCGTGTCGCAGCTGTCGTGGAAGCCGAGTTCGAGCAGGACCGCCGGGCGCTCGGGGATGCGGATCTCGCCGAATCGGCCGTTCGAGTCGGCGACGCCACGGTCCTTCCACTCGGGCATCGGTATACCGTGGTGGATGGCATCGATCATCGCGCTGTTGGCCATCTCGCCCAGCCTTCGGCTGCCGTCGCACCATTCCGCGTGCGATCTCCCGCAGTCGTAGTACATAACGGAGCCGGTCGGGCAGTTCGGGCCCTCGCAGTGGCCGGACGACGCGTTCGTGTGGACCGAGATGTAGATGTCGGTCTTGTCCTGGTTCGAGGCGAGCGGGCGGGCGCGGACGTCATCGTTCCATTCGCTCTCCCCGGATGATGTCTGGCAGTCCGAGAGGCTGCCCCAGACGGTACACGGGTAGCCCTTGTGCTCGAGCCAGTAGACCGAGGCCATCCGCCACCAGGGATTGCCGCTGGGGTGGTCGCCGTAGTTCTTGTCCGTGCAGCGCATGGTGTGCACGGTCATGCCGTCGTTCCGCAGGTACGTCTCGAGCCACGCCGCGTGCTCGACGTTCCGATCGTCCTCCGCGCGGAGTTCGCCGCCGCACGTGATGGGCCGCTGGGTGCCGTATTCCTTGCCGTTCCACACGAGGCCGTGGCCGGGCGACAGGGTCATGGACTTCCCGGCGAGCGCTCCCGCGCGGGCGGCGTTGGCGGTCAGTAGAAGCATCAGGGCGAAACAGGCGGTCTTCATGAGGAGTTCCTTCCAAGGGTCGTTGCCGCCAGTCTAGCGCGGGGCGATGGGGTTGTCAACCGGAAGCGGTACTCCCTCCCCCCTCTGAGGGGGAGGGCTGGGGAGGGGGGATGAGGCGCGTTCACTCCGGCTCGCGGCCGCACGCAGAGTATATGGTCTGCAACACGCCGTCGAGGTTCTGCCAGACATCGGAATTCCAGAACCTCAGCACGGCTAGACCTTGCGCCTCCAGGAACTCCTGCCGCGATTTATCCTGCGACTCCTTACCGCCGTGCGAGTCACCATCGAGTTCGATTGCGATTGTGAGTTCCGGGCAGTAGAAGTCTACGACGAATGGTCCGATCGGCTGCTGCCTCCGAAACCTCCTGCCGTTGATCTGCTTGCGCCGAAGCTTCTGCCAGAGGATGTTCTCAGCGGAGGTTGCGCCCGAGCGAAGCTGCCTTGCACGCAGGACCAGGTCCCTGTCGTAATGCCTCACGTGGCACGCCCCTCCCCCTGGCCCCCTCCCTCTCAGGGGAGGGGGAATACTCACTCCCTCCCCCCTGTGAGGGGGAGGGCCGGGGAGGGGGGTTCGGTTCGGCCGGACGCCTCAAACCCCTCCCCCTGACCCCCTCCCTCTCAGGGGAGGGGGGATGATGAGTGACTTCCCCTCGCTCTCAGGGCGAGGGGGAATCAGTATTCCGTACGCAACTATCCCTGCTCCACCGTCACCGCTTCCTTGCCGAGGACCTTCTCGATCTCCTGGATGAGCTTAGGGGACGGCTCGACCTTCGACTCGGCGGAGACCTTCGTCGGCCTCCCGCCGGCGGTCACGACGAAGTAGACCGGGCTCTCGCCGGAGTGCTTGGAAAAGATGCCCTTCAGCAGTTTCAGCTTCTCGCGGTCGGACCTGGCGAGCTGTATGGTCACGCACTTGACGCCGGAGCCGTTTCCGTTGCCGTTCTTGCCGTTCCCGAGCGCCTGGATCGACTCGCAGATGATCCCGATCTCGCAGGTCGTCTCGCCGTCAGCGCCGGGCCGCTCGCGGTGGTTCGTCCTCCCCCGCACGACGACGACCGCGTCCTGCGCGATCACGTCCCTGTAGTCGTTGTAGACCTGGGGGAACGCGGTGACGTCCACCGAGCCGGTCAGGTCCTCGATAGTGAGGAAGACCATCGGCTCGTTGTTCTTCTTGGTGAAGTGCTTGCGCATGCGGGAGATCACGCCGGCGATCACTACCTCCTGCTTGTCGGCCATCTCCCTGATCTTGTCGCTCGTGGCGGTGACGAACGCGGCGAACCTCTCCTGGAACTGGGCGAGCGGGTGATCCGAGACGTACAGCCCGAGCAGGTCCTTCTCAAAGGCAAGCTGTTCGTCGCGCGACATCGGCTTCACCTGGGGGAGCGTCTTCGGCTCGAGGCTGTCCCCGGAGTCCTCGGCGGAATCAATGCCGCCGAACAGGGAGTGCTGGCCGGCCTTCCTGTCCCTCTGAGCCCGAAGCGCCATGCCCATCGCGTCGTCGAGGACGAAGAGCAGCTGAGCGCGGTTCTTGTTGATCGAGTCGAACGCGCCGCACTTTATCAGGCTCTCGACCGCGCTCCGGGTGACGATTGTGTCGCAGACGCGTCGGCAGAACTCGTGGAGCGACTTGAACGGGCCGCCTTCGCTCCGGGCCGCGAGGACCGCGTCTATCGCCGCGCGGCCGAGCCCCTTCACGGCTGCCAGCCCGAAGCAGATCGCGCCGTCGCGCACGTCGAACTCCGCGCTGCCGGTATTGACGTCCGGCGGCTGGACCTTGATGCCGAACCGCTTGCAGTCCTCGACGTACATGGCCAGTTTGTCCTTGTCGTCCATGTTGGCCGAGAGGAGCGCGGAGTAGTACTCCACCGGGTAGTTGGCCTTCATATAGGCCGTTCGGTAGGCGACGAAGGCGTAGCAGACCGCGTGGGCCTTGTTGAACCCGTAGCCCGCAAACGGCTCGATCTGCTCGTAGATCTTCGCCGCGACATCCTCATCCACGCCTCGATTCTTCGCGCCTTCGAGGAACTTCACGCGGACCTCGTGCATCTTCTCAGGGTCTTTGCTCGACATCGCCTTGCGCAGGACGTCCGCCTGGCCGAGCGTGAAGCCGGCCATCGCGCACACGATCCGCAGCACCTGATCCTGATAGGTGATGACTCCGTAGGTCTCGTCCAGTATCGGCTCGAGATCCGGGTGGAGATATGAGACCTTGTCCCTGTCGGACTTACCCCGCACGAAGTCCGGGATGGCCCCCATGGGGCCCGGTCGGTACAGGGCGATTATGGCCGCGAGTTCCCGTACCGAGGTCGGCTTGAGGTCAATGACGTTCTGCCGCATGCCGGCGCTTTCGAGCTGGAAGACGCCGTTCGTGTCGCCGCGCCCGAGCATCTCGAAGGTCTTCCGGTCGTCGAGCGGGATGTTGAGGATATCAATCTCCTCGCCCCGGCACTCCCTGACCTTCTTGACGGCCTCCGCGAGGATCGTGAGGTTCGCCAGGCCCAGGAAGTCCATCTTCACGAGGCCGATCTTCGCGACGTCCTTCTTCGCGAGCTGAGCGACCGCTTCGCCCTTTTCCTTCGACTCCACCGGCACGTGGTCGGTCAGCGGACTGTCGGAGATCAGCACGCCCGCGGCATGGACCCCGGAGTTGCGGTTGAGGCCCTCCAGCGTCCGGGCGGTGTCAATGAGGGTCCGCGCGTTCGGGTCGCGATTGTAGGCGTCATGCAGCTCGGGGTTCATTTTCATCGCCTGGTCAATGGTGACGCCGACGGGCACCGTCGGGATCATCTTGGCGATGCGGTCCACCTCGGGAAGCTCGACTCCCAGGGCGCGCCCGCAGTCGCGGATGGCGGCTCGGGCCTTCAGGCTGCCGAACGTCGCGATCTGCCCGACGCGCTCGCGGCCGTATTTGTCAATGACGTACCGGATCAGATCGTCCCGGCGGTCGTCCTGGATGTCGAGGTCAACGTCGGGCATCTCGATGCGCTCGGGGTTCAGGAACCGCTCGAAGGTGAGGCCGTACTCGATCGGGTCCACGTCCGTGATGCCGAGTCCGTAGCAGACGATGCTCCCCGCGGCCGACCCCCTGACGCCGACGAAGATCCCCTGACGCCGAGCGAAATCGGTGAAGTCGCGCACGATCATCATGTA
Source organism: Armatimonadota bacterium (assembly GCA_017993055.1). Classification (NCBI taxonomy): domain Bacteria; kingdom Bacillati; phylum Armatimonadota; species Armatimonadota bacterium. Next base: position 53,507 of record JAGONM010000010.1, on the reverse strand, counting down.
TGTGGCGAACCCGCACTGCCCGATGATCCCGCACTCGTACTCGAGCTGCCTCTCGTAGTCGCCCGGGATCGAGCCGCCCATCCGCTCGGCGAGGCCGCGCCGCGCCTCCTCGCGCATGTGGTCGCACGGATCGGCCCCGGCGGGAATGCCGGGATCGGGGAGCTTGGTGCTGCTGAAATCGAACTGAAGGTCGCACCGCTCGGCTATCTCGAGCGTGTGCTCCAGCGCGCCGGGGATGCTTCCGAACAGGGCCGCCATCTCCTCGGGCGACTTCATGTAGAACTCCTGCGATCCGAAGCTCAGCCGCTTCGGATCGGTCAGCGTGTGTCCGGTCTGGATGCAGAGCAGAACCTCGTGGGCCGCCGAGTCCGCGCGGGCCGTGTAGTGGATGTCGTTCGTCGCCACGAGTTTGAGGCCCGTCGTCCCGGCGAGGCTGATCAGTCCTTCGTTGACCTGTTTCTGCTCGGGAAGGCCGTGCTCCTGGAGTTCGAGGTATATGCCGTCGCGGCCGAATATCTCGACGTACTCAGCGAGCGATCGCTCCGCCCGGCCGAGGTCGTTCCGCATGATCCAGTACGGTATCTCGCCGCCCAGGCACCCGGTCAGCGCGATCAGGTCTTCGTGGTACCGGGCAAGGAGTTCCTTGTCCACGCGCGGCTTGTAGTAGAAGCCCTCCGAGTACGCGAGGCTCACGAGCTTGATGAGGTTCTTGTAGCCCTTCTCCGACTCGGCCAGGAGGACCAGGTGGTGCTGGTCCCTGTCGAGTTTCGAGTCCTTGTCGAACCTGGTCCGCGGCGCGACGTAGACCTCACAGCCGAGGATCGGCTTGACGCCCCGGGCCTTCGCCTCGCCGTAGAAGGTGATGTTGCCGTACATGACGCCGTGGTCGGTGATCGCCATGGAGGGCATCTCCATTTCGACGGCCCGGTCGAGTATGTCGGGGATGCGGGAGGCCCCGTCGAGGAGGCTGAACTCGGTGTGCGTGTGCAGGTGTACGAACGGCGCCTTCGGCATTTCAGTGTGCTTTCCCAGGGAGTGTATATCAACCTGTTCGGGCCGGCGGCGGCCGTTTCCTTCAGTCGTTTGGACCGAGGATTGGGGTTTTTGCGCCACTTTACAGGTGGGGCGGAATCGTGTATAATACGCCTGCCTCGAACCTGTACATGGGCGGTTAGATCAGGGGGAGATCGCTTCGTTGACACCGAAGAGGCCATTGGTTCAAATCCAATACCGCCCACCACTCGAGCAGAAGCCCGACGGACGACCCGCCGGGCTTCGCTGCGTTTGGGCGTCGGGCCGCTGATCACCGGCTGCCGAATACGGCCTTCACGACCTCCAGCTTCATCGTCCCGTCGCCCTTCGTCGGAGCCACGATCCCGCCCTCGCCGAACTCGTTCCATGCGTAGATCAGCAGCGCCTTCTGTCGCCCGCCTTCGATGGGAAAGCCGAGCTTCGGGTACGTGTCGAGCGCCGACTTCACGCTCTTCAGGGCGGCGGTCCACTGCAGGCGGTTCGGCAGGTCGAACGACGGCCGCGGGTCCTTCCACGGGCGCGGGTCCCATCCCGACGGCACGTACGGCACGTAGGGCTTCTCGCTCTTCTCGCCGTATGCCTTCCAGGCGTCCTGCGCCGGCTCGATCAGGTCTTCGTAGGGATAGGGCTCGGGCTTCTGCGGGACGTTCGGCATGTCCATGTAGGTCGTCAGGAAGTCGTAAGGGGAGACTACCTGTCCGGTCGTCAGGCCGGACATCACTCCGCCGCCAATGAGCGGCGCCGGCACGCCGGATTCCCTGGCAATGCGCCGTAAGGCGTCGAGCCGGGCGGTCACCCTCGCCGGGTCGTTCCCATTCTGCTGGAGGAAGAAGTGCGCGCCGTGGATCTTGAACACCGGCCGCCCACCGACGCGGAGGTAGCTCGGGTGCTTCATCGCGGCGGCCCACTCCCGGCAGGCGGCCTCCCACTTCGCGTCGGTGTCGAGTGCGAACGGCGGGTGGTTGACGAACTCGATCGTGAACGCCATCCGCCGGGCGTTCGGGGAGGCCATGAACGTGCGGAGGCCCTCGTTGAGCTTGTGCGGCTCGCCCGACTGCGGGTACCAGAGGATCTGGAAGAAGTCAACTCCGTGCGAGGACGCGGCGATGATCTCACGGTTCATCGTGAGCTGGGTGTTGTATTCACCGAGTGTCGGCACTCGGGCGGGGAAGTCCGCGCGCCAGTCCCTCCCGCCGACGTTCCACTTGTTCGGCAGGTCCCTCCACCACCCGGCGAAGTAGTAGACCCCGACCAGATACTCGTCTTTCGGAATCGGTTTCCCTGCGGCGACGGACGATAGAATGACGAGCGACAACACGATGAGGGTGATGCGCCGATCAGGCATGGTGATCTACCTCTGAGTGACCGGTTCGGCGGAGGAGCGGGGGATTCCTGTGTACCCGGGCGACTGAAGTCGCGGCTCCAAAGGCGCGACGTGTCCCTGCGGACACTTGACTCCCCAGTCCACGCAGGTGGACTTCGTGCAGTAATCGCCGCGGTTTCAACCGTCGGGAGAGATGGCTCCTGCCCGGGCGACTGAAGTCGCGGCAACAAGGGCACGAAGTGTCCCTGCGGACACTTGACTCCCCAGTCCACGCAGGTGGACTTCGTGCAGTAATCGCCGCGGTTTCAACCGCCGCGAGAGATGGCTGCCGACCGGGCGACTGAAGTCGCGGCTACAAAGGCACGAAGTGTCCCTGCGGACACTGCAGGCCCCAGTCCACGCAGGTGGACTTCGTGCAGTAATCGCCGCGGTTTCAACCGCCGTGCACCTTGAAGGACTCCCCGGACGGCCCAACTAACCTTGATTCGATATTGTCCATGATGGAGCAACCCTATGCGCAGGCCTTTCACTCAACTATACCTGCACCTGGTCTGGTCCACGTGGGACCGCATCCCGATGCTAGGCCCTGAGATCAAGCCCCTGGTCTACGCCGCAATCCAGGCTGAGTGTGCGAAGCTCAAGGCGGACGTTGGCGCCGTCGGCGGCACCGAGGACCACGTCCATCTGCTGACGAGGATTCCGACGATCATCACGGTAGCCCAACTGGCGAAGCAGGTGAAGGGATCAACCTCGCATCTGGTGACCCACCTGGAGGGCACGGAGCAGTTCCTCAAGTGGCAGGGCGGATACGGGGCCTTCAGCGTCTCCAGATCGGACGTTAGAAGGGTGAAGGCCTATGTTCTGAACCAGGAGCAGCACCACCGTGACCACACGACGGAGCGTGACCTCGAAGTGGCCTGGGAAGAGGCTGTGCCGAGCATCGAGGCGCCGTAGTCTCCCGAGACCGGGCGACTGAAGTCGCGGCTCCAAAGGCACGAAGTGTCCCTGCGGACACTTGACTCCCCAGTCCACGCAGGTGGACTTCGTGCAGTCCTTGCCGCGGTTTCAACCGCCGCGAGAGATGGCTGCCGACCGGGCGACTGAAGTCGCGGCTCCAAAGGCACGAAGTGTCCCTGCGGACACTTGACTCCCCAGTCCACGCAGGTGGACTTCGTGCAGTCCTTGCCGCGGTTTCAACCGCCGGGAGAGATGGCTCCTGCCCGGGCGACTGAAGTCGCGGCTGCAAGGGCACAAAGTGTCCCTGCGGACACTAGACTCCCCAGTCCACGCAGGTGGACTTCGTGCAGTCCTTGCCGCGGTTTCAACCGCCAGGGGATAAGAAGAATGGGCAGGAGTACAACTCCTGCCCCAACACCATCCGGTATCCGACGTCAGCCCAGGATCGCCGCCAGGTCCTCGTCCGGGGTCGTGATCGGCGCAATGCCGAACTTCTCGACGAGCACGTTCAGCACCGGAGGAGTCACGAACGCCGGGAGGCTCGGGCCGAGGCGGATGTCCTTGATCCCGAGCGCCAGCAGCGTCAGCAGGATCGCAACCGCCTTCTGCTCGTACCAGGACAGGATCATCGAGAGCGGCAGGTCGTTCACGCCGCACTCGAACGCGCCGGCCAGCGCCACCGCGATCTGGATCGCCGAGTAGGCATCGTTGCACTGCCCGATGTCGAGGAGCCTCGGGATCCCGCCGATGTCGCCGTGATCGAGCATGTTGAACCGGTACTTGCCGCACGCCAGCGTCAGAACGACCGTGTCCTTCGGCGTCTTCTCGACGAACTCGGTGTAGTAGTCGCGTCCGGGCTTCGCTCCGTCGCAGCCGCCGACGAGGAAGAAGTGGCGGATCGCCCCGCTCTTCACCGCCTCGATGACCGTTCCCGCCACGCTCATGACGGCATTCCGCCCGAAGCCGATCATGATCGTCTTCTCCGGCGCGTCCTCGGTGAACCCGGGGGCCGCCAGGGCGGCCTCGATAGCCGGGGTGAAGTCCTTGTCCTCGATGTGCGTCACGCCCGGCCAGGCGACGAGCCCGGTCGTGAAGATCCGCCCCTTGTAGCTCTCACTCGGCCGCTGAATGCAGTTGGTCGTCATCACGATCGAGCCGGGGAACTCGTCGAACTCCGTGCGCTGGTTCTGCCACGCGGTGCCGTAGTTGCCGACGAGGTGCTTGTAGGCCTTCAGCTTCGGGTATGCGAGCGCCGGGAGCATCTCGCCGTGAGTGTACACGTTGACGCCCTTACCCTCGGTCTGTTGGAGGATCAGCTCGAGGTCCTTCAGGTCGTGCCCGGAGACGAGCAGCGCCTTGCCCTTGATCGGGGTCACGTGAGCCGCGGTCGGCTCGGGATGCCCGTATCCGCCGGTGTTGGCGGCGTCGAGCAGCTCCATCACCTTCAGGTTCATCTCGCCGACCTTGAACGCCCAGGCGGTGAGTTCGTCAACCGTCGGGTCCGGCTTCGTCAGGAAGTCGAGCGCCTCGTGGAAGGTTGCATACACGCCGTCGTCTTCCTGGCCGAGGATGCGCGCGTGGTCGGCGTATGCGGCCGCGCCCTTGAGCCCGTAGGTGATCAGTTCCTGGAGGCCGACGACGTCGTCCCCCCTGGCGGCCTTGCGCGACTCGATGCCGATCTGCGCGCCCTGAGCGGCCAGCCCCTCAATGGTCGCCTCCGGCACCCACGCCGCCGGCCCGCCGAGGGCCTCGCACGAATCGCCGCAGAGCTTCTTCGCCCTGTCGCGCATTTCCGCGGCCTTCATGAGGAAGCCCTTCACTCGCTCGGGGTCGAAGTCAACATTGGTGACCGTCGTGAACAGCGCCTCGATCACGAAGCGGTCTATCTCGACGGCGGACCTTCCCGCCTGACGGGCGCGGTGCGCGTACATCCCGATGCCCTTCGCCGCGTACACTAGAAGGTCCTGGAGCCTCGCGGTCGTCTCGTCCTTCCCGCAGACCCCCTGGACGGTGCATCCCGTCCCTTTCGCCGTCTGTTCGCACTGGTAGCAGAACATTCCCATTCGTTCGATCATCCTTTCTGTTGATGAGTTCGTGATACGTTCGGAGCCGAAACCGTCTGGTCCTGAGTGCGTCCTCTGGGACGTGTATCGAAGGACGGTCGGATGCGGCCGATGTTTGTGCAATCAGGCCGCCCTTCGATACACGCTTCAGAAAGCGCACTCAGGGCTCACGGTTGCTTCACTCCTGCGAATCGGACTCGCACGCTTTCGCCAGATGGGCGAGAGTCGTCTCGGCCAGGTATTTCCGTACCTGCCCGTTTACCGAATGAACCAGACCTCCCAGCACGCACCGCGAAGCCCGGCACGCGGGGCGCCCGAGCAGGCAGTCGCTGGGGTGATACGGCCCCTCTATCGCCTCGTAGACTTCCATGAGGCTCGTCTTGGAGGGAGGCCTCGTCAGCCGGAAGCCGCCGCTCGGCCCCCGGACGGCCTCCACGAGACCCGCGCGGGCGAGCTGCTGGCGCACCTTCGCGAGGTGGTTCTCCGACACGGCCAGCTCCTCCGCGATCTCGTGGGTGGACGCAAGCCGGTCGGTACTTCGGGCGAGCACGGCCATCGTGTGCAGGGCCAGCGCGGCGGCCTCGGATATGTGGAGCATCTTCGGAGTCATCAGGGCATCCCCCGGGCGATTAGAGTATTCAGGTACTCTTATACCCGAATCCTTGCGTTTTGTCAACATCTTTCGCAGACTTTTTTTCGCGGCCGTCTCTCGATCGAGGCTGCCAGTCACCGGGTGCCTCACCCCGTCATGCCGGACTCGATCCGGCATCCATCCGGGGGTCCTGGATCCTGAATCAAGTTCAGGATGACGCGAGCGGGTGCGCGGCGAGTCCCGGCTGTCCCCCTTGCCAAGGGGACCGGCTGCCGGTTACCGTGAGGCCGTCTTGTACACGTGCACCTCGAGCGGTTTGAACTGATCCTGCCACGAGCCGCTCTTCGCCGACAGGGAGCGCGACTCGAAGAGCGCCTCCACCGGGGCCGACGCCGTCACCCCCGGCAGGGAGAACGTCACCGACTGCGCCTCGCCCGAGTGGTTGACCGCGAAGACATACGTCTCGCCCCCGAGCCGCTTCACCATCAGGTCAATCGGCGCGTCCTTAGGCGAGACCTCCGGCTTCACGTCCGCGTTCACCGTGAGCAGGACGGGCGTCAGGTCGTGCATCTCGCCGGCGAGCTTCTTCATGTATGCCCAGTGCTCCGGGTAGTCGCGGATGTAGTACTTCGACGCGGTGTGCGCCCAGTAGATGACCCCCTTCGCGCCGTGGACGAGCGCCAGGTAGGTCATGCAGCGCTCCTCCTCGTTCGTCGGGCGGTGCACCTGGTCCACCTTGCCGGTCTTCCAGACGTTCCAGTCGAAGGCCTGCGGGATCACCCAGACGGGCTTGTCCTTCTCGACGTTCTTCACCGCCCCCGCCACGGAATCGGTGACGAAGGTGACCGGAGCGTGAGGGATCGGGTACGGGTCAATCCACATTATGTCCGTGCACGCGCGGTACTTCGCGGCGGCCCCCGGGCTCATGATGACGAGCGAGCAGGGGTGCTTCGGGTCGGCCTCGCGCACGGTCTGGTATAGCAGGCGCGTCTTGTCCACCGCGCCCTTGCCGATGCCCTCCGGCTCGTCAACGATGTACCAGCCGAGCAGGGCGGGATGGTCCTTCTTGGCGAAGACGTCCTTCCCCGCGTTCGCGAGGGTGTTCTCCACGCCGGCGACGCTGAACGGCGAGGTCGGGTAGACGAAGGCCCTGATGCCGTTCCGATGGGCGGCGTCCATGAGCGGGATGACGGTCTCGTTCGTCAGCGCGTAGAAGACGGTCGTGTTGAACCCGGCCTCGCTCGCTTCGCGAAGCACCGAGTCGTGGTCCGTGCCCCTGCCGTCCTGAAGGGTGTACATGCCGACGGGGAAGTACGGCTTGCCGTCCACGAGCAGGAAGCCGTCCTTGTCGAAGCGCACCGGGGCGTTCGGCTCGAACGGGAAGGCCCGGCTCTTGAGGGCGTAGTAAGTCTTGCCGGCCTGCACGAGGTCCGCCCTGATCCGGTAGTTGCCCGCCGGCCTGCTCGAAAGGTCGAAGCTCGCGGTGACCGGGCCGTTCGTCAGCGGCTTGATCGTGCGCGCGGCGACGGGCTCGTCGGACCCGGCAGCGAGCAGGGAGACCCGCAGCTCGGACGCGGAGGACTGCTCCGCCCCGACATTGACCGAGATCGAGGCCTCGGCCCTCCCGTGGTTCACAGCGTAGAGCCCCTCCTCGAGCGTGAGAGGGGCGGGTACCCCGTAGCGCCTGCCCGCCGAGTACAGGATGTTGCCGTCCGCGTCCTCGACCTGCGCGACGAGCTTCAGCTCGCCGGGGCTCCCGATATCGAGCGCGAACGAGCCGAGCGCCTCACCTCCGCGGCGGACCGACGCGTACTCGGTGTTGCCGATCATGTTCGCGGTGCCGGTGACGTGATAGACGAAGCGGAGCCGCTTGCTCGACCGGGACTTGTTGGCGATCGTGAAATCCGTGGTCTGCTTTCCGATGTACAGCGACTCGGGCAGGGTCAGGCCCACCAGGATGTGGTCGTTGCCCGGCCCGGGCACGACGAGTTCCCGGTAAGTCGCCGGGTTCGCAAACTGGTCCGATGCCGGCGACCAGGAACTGAGTTCGCGCTCGCCCGCGAGGCGCTCCCGGGCAAAGTTGACGCCCATCGTCGGGCTCTCCGAGCGCGTCAGGCCGAGAGCGGAGAGCGGCACTCTGATCTCCGCGTACCACTCACCCTTGCCCAGAGAGGCGGCGGCCGTCCAGTCACCGTTCCAATCGGCGCTCTCCTGCCATGACCCGTCGGACGCCACGGTCCCCGCCGCGTCGTAACGGACTCCCGCGGTGTTGACTATCAGGTGGACGAACCCTTCGCGGTCGTTCGTCGGGTCAATGATCACCTCCACGCAGTCGTCGGTCCAGACCGGCGAGTCGCGCTCCGTCTGCTTCGCGACGATCTGGCCGACGCCGGGCTCCACGCAACGGAAGCCGAAGTAGAGCGCATCTCCGTCGGCGAGCGCCTTGACGAATGTCTGGACCTTCGCCTGCTCACGCGAGTACAGGACCCGGAAATCCGAATACGCCCGCGCCTTCGACCAGGCGGAATCGCTCAGCTTGCCGTCAATGACCGGCGGCTTCGCTGCCCATTGGGCGACCGCGCGGACGGGCGCGACCTCGGCCGCCGCGAGCGTCCCCGCACAGAGTCCTATCAGGCAGACTACGTTGACGATCTTCGAGCAGATGTTCATTTCGACCTCCCGCTGACTGACTCGACTCCGTCACGGCGCATCGTTTCGGCGCATTCGTCGTCAATGCAGCCGTGCCAGAGAAAACGTTTCGTCTCGTCGAGCACCACTCCGCTCAACAGAACGAGCGCGACCAGGTTCGGGATCGCCATCAGCGCGTTGGCGGCGTCGGCGAAATCCCACACCAATTGTAGCTTTACCACGGAACCGACCATCACAAACACCACCCAGGCGATTCGATACGGCCCGATGGACCTCTTGCCGAACAGGTACTCCATCGCGCGCTCGCCGTAGTACGACCACCCGAGTATAGTAGACAGCACGAAGACCGCAAGGCTCAGCGTCAGGATGAACGGGCCGATCGTCGGGATGCAGGCAAACGCCGACCTGGTGAGCGCCGCTCCCTCCGCGCCGGTCTGCCACGCGCCGGTGCTCACGATCACAAGCCCCGTCATCGCGCACACGACGACGGTGTCCCAGAACGTGCCGGTCGAGGAGACCAGCGCCTGCCTGACGGGGTTCTTCGTCTGAGCGGCGGCGGCGACTATCGGCGCGGAGCCGAGGCCGGACTCGTTGGAGAAGAGGCCGCGGGATACCCCGTAACGGATCGTCCGGGCCACGAGTCCGCCGAGGAACCCGCCCGCGACTGCATTGGCCGAGAACGCGGACTTGAAGATGAGCGCGACGGACGGCAGGACGGCATGGTAGTTGGCGGCGAGTATCGTCGCGCAGCCGAGCACGTAGAAGACGACCATGCTCGGCACGAGCGACTCGCACACCCTGGCGATGGACTTGATGCCCCCGAGAATCACCGTGCCGGTAAGCGCGGTCAGGATCGCTCCTGAGACCCAGGGCGAGAGCCGGACGGACTCCGAGAGCAGGTGGGTGAGCGCGTTCGCCTGCACCATGTTGCCGATGCCGAACGCGGCGATCGCCGTGAACACCGAGAACAGCACGGCCAGCCACTTCATCTTCAGCCCGCGCTCGAGCGCGTACATCGGGCCTCCGAGCATCTTCCCGTCGGAGGTCCGCACGCGGTACTTGACGGCCAGCAGGGCCTCCGCATACTTCGTCGAGATGCCGAATACGCCGGTGAGCCACATCCAGAGCACCGCGCCCGGGCCCCCGCCCGCTATCGCCGTCGCCACGCCGATGATGTTCCCGGTGCCGACCGTAGCCGCCATCGCGGTGGCGAGCGCGCCGAAATGGCTCACGTCGCCGTGGCCCTCGTTCGAGCGGGACATCGAGAGCTTGATCGCCAGGGGAACGTATCTCTGGATGAAGCGGAGCCGGACCGTCAGGAAGATGTGCGTCCCGAAAAGGAGCACGAGCATCGGCGGGCCCCACAGGAAGCTGCCGGCCGCCGCGATTGCGTTTTCGATTGCCTGCACGAGCGCCTCCGGAGCGGGCGCGCTGACGATCCTCGAGCGCCTGCTCCAGATTCCATTAGCTCACGGGCGGGGAATATCCTTCAGGCGGGCGCGAGTATCAGGGAGATCCGATCGCGCGCGCGTGGATTACGCGGATGCCGTCCCAGCCCGCCGCGCCGGTGACCGTGACCAGCTCGCCCTCGCTCAACCCGTGGGGCGACACCGTGAACACGGGCACTCCGGGGCCGCCCGACCCGTCGGAGAGCGTGAAGGACGTCGCCAGGGGCCCGGCGCCGACCCTGCCCCACACCGTGACGCTGAGTCCGTCGAGCAGACGGCTGGCGACGCCCCGGACGACCGTGCCGAGCGGGGCGACCTGCGCGGTCCCCGTGACGGCGAGGCTTCGAACCTCAATGAACCGCTCGCCCGCGATGCTCGTCGCCATCCAGCCCCTCAGCGACACCACCGCGCCGTCCGAGGCGGCGGAGATTTCGCCCTGTATCCTCATGCCGGACGACCGATCGGCCTCCTCGACGTACGCGAACGCCGTCCGCTTGAGGTGGACGATCTTGCCCGACAGCGAGACCGATACGCCGTCCGCGACCGCCCGGGCTTCGGAGAGGGTGTCGGCGTCGGCTGCGGTCGAGAACCCCCAGAGGTAGTCTCCCGCGAGCGGGACTCCCTGCGCGTCAGCCGCCCCGGTGGTGATGATCGCGGTGTAGGACGCCCCCGGCGCGAGCGCGGGCGCAGGGACGAACCGGGCGGTTATGCCGTCGGCGCATGAGACGGTCCCCCAGACGGGGACTCCAGCGCCGTCGAGCACTCGGAAGGTGTTCGAGTTGATCGTGGACGGGTCCATCGGCCTGCTGAACGTCGCGGTAACCTCTCCGGACGCGGCCGCGCCGACTTCGTCCGCCGCCGGGGTCGTCGAGACCACCCAGGGAGGGCTGACGCCTCCCGGAGGCGCGGGGAAGAAGACGATGCCGCCGACCGATCCGCCCGCCGTGACGACCACGTCGGTCGCGGAGCCGAAATCGTTCGAGTTCGCCCACCACTGCGGGTCGAGCGCATCCGGGTCGGAAGGCACGAACCTCAGGCGGTATGTCCCCGGGGCGACGTAGCTCATGCGGAAGGCCCGCCCGGCCTCGCAGGTCTTCACCAACGCGCCGGAGAGGTCGTGCAGTTCCACCGTGCCCTCGGCGTCGGTCAGGTTGGCGAGCATCGGCCGGACCAGGCCCGTGATCTCCCCGCGCGACGGGTCGTTCACCACCTTGAGGGGGACTGCCCTCCTCGCGATGCCGCCGCTCGTGGACTCCGCCTCGAAGAGGTACCTGTACTCGCCCGGCTCGCAGCCCTCCACCAGGTTGGCCGTGGCGATGTAGGACATGCCGTTGTTGTAGAGCGCGCTCTCGACGTTGACCAGGGGCGTCGTGCCGAAGTCCAGGGTGCTGAGCGGCGCGTTGGCGGTCGCCTGGAAGACGATCATCTGGTCGCCCTTGTTGGTGATGGGGACGACCTCCGGCGGCAAAGGCTCGGGTTCCAGGCGGATGCCGATGCTCAGGATTCGCGGCGAAGCGGGAATGCTGGCGGTGACGGGGATGCTCTTCGTGTATCCGTCCGGCGCGGCGGCGGTCAAAGTCGTGGCTCCGCTCGCCACGGCGTAGACCCGGAAGCAGTCAGGCCCGTTCGGGAAGACCGTGAGTATGGAGGAACTGCCCGTGCTCAGGGCGACCTCGCCCGCGAGCGCCTCGTGGTAGCCACCCGCGTCAACCCCGCGCACGTAGATATCGGTGAAGTCCTGGGCCGTCGGGTTGAACGCCGCGAGAGGGACCGCCGCTCCCCGGGAATCTCTCGTGTAGAACTCGACGTCGGAGGTCGTCGTCACTTCCAGCCGGAAGCCGACCGACCGGGTGACCGCGCCGGGAGCGCTCGCGCGGACGTACCAGATATACTGCCCAGCGGCGAGACCGGCCGTCTCGATCCGCAGAAGCGAGCCGCCCTCGCGCGTCAGGACCGCGGGAGTGAACGCGAACGTGCCGGGCGGAGTCTGAGGCGCCTGAAGCGTGATCCCGGGGGTGGCGAAGCCGTCGAGGAAGTCCACCCTCACGATCACCTCGGCGGTCTGCCCCATGACGACTCGAACGATGGGGCTGACGAGGCTGAGGGCGTAGTCCGGCGCCGCCGACGCGACCGCGGGCATCAGCAGCAGGGCGATGAGGCTCTTCAAGGCGAATCGCACCATAAGGCATCCCCGTGAGGCGCGCGAGGGCGCCTCCGCCATCGGCGATCACGAGCAGTATCCGCGCATTTCCCGCCGGACACCCCATGGCGAAATCCTACATGACATTGTACCCAGTTGACCGCTAAGTTACTCCTTCGGGAGTATGCGGTCGAGCGTGTCGAGCTCGAGTTCCCGGCTGGGGCCGAGCGGGAGGACGATCCGCCTTCTCTCGGCCGCCGAGCGGATGATCCCGCACATGATCTCCTCGTCCTTGTACGCCTGCTCGCCGTTGCACGGATGCTCCTTCGCGCCGTCGAGGTACTCCGCGATGTCCTGGATGTACGGAGCCTGCTCGGAGTCGCCGTCCCACGTGCCCTCTTCGAGGTCCTCGCGGAACCCGCCGGTCTTCGTGCACGCCCTCCAGCCGCCGCCGACGAAGCACTCGGCGAAGCCTTCCGTACCCTGGACGCTGATCTTGACCTTGCGCCACCAGTACTCGACCTCGGGGGTGTCCGGCGCGAGGCTGCCGACCTCGATGATCCCGCGGACGCCGTTCGCGAACTGCATGAACCCGCTCATGTAGTCGGGCGAGGGATGGTTGTCGGCAAGCTTCTCGCGGCCGTGGACCTGGCCGATCACCCACTCGACGTCGTCCCAGTCGTTGAACCAGCGCATGTAGTCCGCCAGGTGGGTGGTCATGTGCATCATCCAACCGAGGCAGTGGGCGTAGATCGTGTGGATGTGGCCGAGTTCGCCGCTCTCGACGATCTCCTTGACGCGCTTGAACTGGATGTTGTACTTGCGCTGATGGCTCTGGACCGACTTGACGCCTGCGTCATTGAGCAGCCTGCGCATCTCGATGGCTTCGTTCATGTTGGTCGCCATCGGCTTCTCGTACGCGATGAGCTTGACGCCGTTCTCTACGCCGAGCTTGATCAGCGGCAGGCGGACGGCCGGCGGCGTGCAGAAGCAGTAGACGTCGGGCTTGGTCGTCTTCAGCATCTCGGCTGTGTCGGCGAACTGCGGGGGATTGCCGCAGAGCGCGCCGCACTCGTCCATCCGCGCCTGGTCTATATCGTTCAGGCCGACGACCTTGAACCGGCCGTTCCTGGTGAAGTAATCCGCGTGGACCTTCCCACGCTTGCCGCAACCCGTGATTGCGACGGTGTAGATCTTATCAGACATGATTCCTCCGCTGAACTCCTGCGCTTCCTGCCGTACTCGTACTCCTAATCGTACTCGGCATTTAGCGGCCAACCGACTCGCGAGTACGATTACGAGCACGAGTACGAGTAGGATTCAGGATTGTGCTCCCAAGCACTTCTCGAACAGCTCCACATCCTCTCGAAGCATCCCTGGGTTCTGCCCGGTGTAGACTCCCACGCAGACCGCGTCGCCGGGACGCATCGCCTTCGCCGCGTACTCGAACGCCTCTGCGGGGTCGTTCCTCCCGGCCGCCAGGATCTTGTAGTGGATCGCAGGCTTCGAGAGCATCTGAATGAGCCGCGTCATGATCTCCCGATCTTCCGGCAGGAACCACTCCGCCGAGCCGTGAACGTGCTCCGGACGCTCCACCCGGTGCATCGAGTTGTAGTAGCAGCACATGTAGTAATCCACGTCCACGCGCCCCTCCGCCCACTCGATGACCTTCGGGTCGTGCGCCGCGATCCCGGCAGCCATCCCCGCCGAGCGGATCATCTCGATCAGCCCCGGGATCTGCTCCAGGTCGCCGTTCGCCAGGCAGTGGTCCATGTATCCGCCGTGCAGATGGCACGCCACCGCGCCGCCGTCTATCGCCCGCTGGATGCACACCTCGGGCGGTCCCTCAGGCGGGCAGGTCTGCGCGAACCACTGCATCGTGCCGCCGTCGTCCCAGTACTCCCGCATGAAGCGCATCACGTTCATGTCGGTCCGCGCGATGACGGTATTGATCCCCAGCGACTCCGCGTCCAGCAGGAGCGCCCTGATCCGCTCGGGCGTGTACCAGCCGACCATCTGCTGGTCCATCTCGACGCTCTGGTGGCTGAACCCGCTGATCGGGTTCGTCCCCAGGATGAAGCGGCTCACCGTCCGACTGCCGATCCGTATCGTGTCCATTACGCGCCCTCCGATATCCCACTATAGCACGGATGGGGCAGGAGGTCGCCCTCCCGCCCCATCGCGCCTGCCCTGGTCCGACCGACTCAGCCCTGAGACCCGTCCCACTCCAGGACCGCGTCGGCCACGTACTTCGCCTCGTCCCGAGTCAGCTCGGGATAAATCGGCAGGGAGAGCACCCGCGCGGAATGCTTCTCCGTGAGCGGCAGAATCGGCTTCGGGTCGCCGTTTCCGAAGGGGAAGCCTTCCTGCTCGTGTATCGCTATCGGGTAGTTGGTGAGCGCGATTATCCCGCGTTCCTTCAGGAACTCCTGCAGGCCGTCGCGATTCTCGGCCTCCACTACGTACAGGTGGAAGATGTGCCGGTAGCCGGGAGTCCGGTACGGCAGAGTCATGTGCTTCACGCCCGTAAGGAACTCGTCGTAGTCGTTCGCGCGGGCGATTCTCGCGTCGTTGTACTGATCTATCAGCCGCAGCTTCACGCGCAGGACCGCCGCGTGGATTTCATCGAGCCGGCTGTTCCAGCCCGGGCGGTGCTTCGAGCGCTCGACCGAGCCGTGGTTCCTCATGCGGTGGATCGGCTCCACGATGTCGTCGCGGTTCGTGAAGACCGCACCGCCGTCGCCCCAGCACCCCAGGTTCTTCGCGGTGATAAAGCTGGTGCAGACCACATCGCTGTAGTCGCCGAGCTTCCAGGAGTCGCCCGCCGCGCCGAACGCCTGCGCCGAGTCCTCGATCACGAGGAGGTTGTGCTTCTTCGCGATCTCCGCTATCGCGGGCATATCCGCAGGCTGGCCGTAGAGGTGGACCGGCACGATCATCTTCGTCTTCGGTGTGATCTTCTCTTCGATCTTGGAGACGTCAATGTTGCGGGTCTTCGGATCAATCTCCACGAAGACAGGGGTCGCGCCGATGAGCCAGGCGGCCTCCGCGGTGGCGAAGAACGTGTTCGAGGTGGTGATGATCTCGTCGCCGGGCTTGATGCCGAGGGCGAGCATGGCGAACCAGAGCGCGTCGGTGCCGGAGTTCAGCCCGATGGAGTGCTTCATGCCCGTGTAGGCGCAGAGTTCCTTCTCGAACTCCTTGCCCTGGGGCCCGAGGGTGTATACACCGCTCATGAGGACGTCGTGGATCGCCTGATCGAAGTCCTCCTTGTGGTTCAGATACTGCTTTACGTGGCCGTAGAACGGCACTTTGACTTCAGCCATGTAAGACCTCCTATGATGTAAACGATTGCATATTCACGCACAGTCGTCCGGCGTGCGGCATTGCTGAGGGAAATCACGCTCGGCGCTGAATCGTGGTCTCTCGTTGGCGGACACTAGCGTACTACGGCGGCATTATAACACACGGCGCATCGGATGGCAAGAGAAAAGGCCAGACAACCAGGGCGAACGCATCTAGATAGCCTTGGCCGGGCTTTTAGGGCTTACTAGTGGTAGGAACCTGGGTGGTCGGATGCTAACCAGTAAGGTAAACACTTGCTGGAGGTATCCATGGCCGAGTTTGGAGAGTTCATCGAGCACTTCTCGATCCTTCCTGACCCGAGGGTGGACAGGACGAGGAGGCACAACCTGATCGACATTCTGTTCATCGGCGTCTGCACGACCATCTGCGGTGGAGACGGCTTCACGGACATGGAAGACTTCGCCAACGCCAAAGAGGAGTGGCTCAGGAAGTATCTGGAGTTGCCTGGGGGCATACCGAGCCATGATACCTTCCGCCGGGTCTTCTCCGTGATAGACCCTGATGCCTTCAATGCCTGCTTCATGCGTTGGAGTCAGACGCTGCATGAGGCTACGGAGGGTCAGGTAATAGCCTTGGATGGCAAGACGATCCGCCACAGTTTCGACACTGCGAGCGGGCAGCCGGCGCTTCACATCGTAAGCGCGTGGGCGAGCGAGAACGGGGTTGCGCTCGGTCACGTCAAAGTAGACAACAAGAGCAACGAGATCAAGGCGCTCCCGAAACTGCTTGAGATGCTGGATATCAAGGGCAGGACGATAACCATGGATGCCATGGGCTGCCAGAAGGAGCTTGCGGAGCAGATAGTGGACAAGGGCGGGGATTACGTCTTGTGTGTAAAAGGCAACCAGGGAAGTCTTCGCGAGGATGTGGCGTGGTTCTTCGACGAGTGCGAGGACTTCAGAAATGTTGATCATAGCTACTACGAAAGCGTAGAGAAAGACCATGGGCGGATAGAGATCAGGAAGTGCTGGACGGTTGAGGGGGAGGCGAAGTGGCTGGGGTTCGACAAGGAATGGAAAGGACTCAGGACCATGGCGGCTCTCCGGGCTGAGAGGATCATACGAGGTGTAAGCAGCAAGGAGACACGGTACTACATCTCAAGCCTGCCTGGGGACGCAAAGCAAATCGCTCTGGCAGTCAGGGAACACTGGGCGATAGAGAACAGCCTGCACCACGTGCTTGATGTCACCCTGAACGAGGACATGAGCAGAGTGCGCAAGGACAGCGCTCCGGAGAATCTCGCCACCCTCAGACGAATCGCCGTAAACATGGTCAGGAAGGACAAGACACCCATGAAAGGTAGGCCAAGCATCCGCAGGGCAATGAAACGAGCCGCGTATCTCAATGCCTCGCTCGAACATATACTCGTCAGTTAGATGCGTTCGCCCTACCAGACAACCTACGTGACTTGACATTTCCAGCGCCATCTGCTAATCTACAGGAGACTCTAGTTCCTCAGCGGCACTACAGTCTCCTAGAGTCTGTTCTATCAGGAGGGTCTACTCATGCGCTGCTTTGTGACATGCATCGTGATGCTGGCGATTATGGTTGCTTTGGCGACACCCAGTAGTGCCAATGCGGCAGGTAGCTTCTTGGCGGGTTTTCTGCGCGGTTACAGCGACGCGAAGGCTAAGCAAGAGGCTGCCGAGCGGGCCTACCAGCTCGAGGCGGAGCACCTCCGCCTCGAGAGACTTCGTGTGGAACTGGAGCAGGCACGGATATCGCAGCAACGTACTCGGCCGGATGGGATACAGGCGACCACTCCATTCGAGACAGGTTTCGTTCGGAATCCAGAACCGCCACTCTTCGGTGCGGAAGAATCGAATACAGTCATTTCTAATGTAGAGGACGGGCAGTCTTATTGGAGAAGAGTACTCAGAGAGCAGTACGACTTCGACGCCCCTGCAGGCGCGAGCGTTCTAGAGATGATCGAGTTCGAGAGCACACTGGACAAGATCAAGGAAGCGGCAACCCAGGATCGTGGCACTGGACTGGTCGTTCAGCCGCTGTCAGGCTTCAACATAGCACCGGTGGGACAACCTGAGCCTGTACCCATGCGAACTAACAGATACCTCGGTGATCTCTCGTCAAACGAATATGACCCGGAGAGTATTTCAAACCGTTTCGGCTCGTACGGCAACCCCTACGGCAACACTCTAACAAGCCCCTACAGCGAATACGGCTCGGCCTACTCAAGCCACTCATGGCGTAATCCGTACGCAACCGATACGCCTCGAATATACGCCGCTGATGGCACCTACCTGGGGAAGCTCTCCAGCAACAAGTATGACCCTGACAGCATAACTAACCCATATGGAAGGTACGGTTCGCGGTTTGGGAACAACCTGATGAATCCCTACAGCCAATATGGAAGCCGGTACGGCTCGCAGAGTTGGAACAACCCCTATGCAGTTAGTCCACCGAAGGTGTTCGCTGGTTCATCCTACCGATAAGGTGGTCGTGGCCGACAGCGCTATATCGGCTGCCAGGTGGGCGAGGTGGTGATCACAATGATCGATAAATACCAGTGCTGTAGAATGACATCGTTACCGCAGGAGTTTCAAGAAGGAGGTCACAAGGTGACGCGAAGTATTGTTCTACTGCTGTGCATCTCGACGTTGGCGTGCTTGGCCGGATGCGGGGGCGGTGGCGGTTCCGCTACACTGCCGCTGGAGAACGTCACGCGGCAGATGCTGCCCGGCGATCAGTACACGTACGACATCACCGGCACAGCAACAGATGGACTAGAGACAATTGACATCACAGGCACGTGGCAGGACACATGGAGCGCGCAGACAACGGTCGCACCGGACCTGACTGTGTGCCACATCCACCTGAACAACATCACCCTTGCGGCCGAGGGTCTGGCCCCAATTGTCTTTACAGGACGTAGCTACGAGTACCAAGACGCGGCGGGTTGTGTGTGGGATTACGGCGGAGACGACGATGACGGCGTCTTCTGGGTAGACGTCCCGCTGGCTGGAAGGGATCTCCGCATTCCCAGCCCGATGTACAACGGCACGAGTTGGGGGGGTTACTGCCACTACACGAATGGCAAGTCGAGTAATAACGCTTACGTGGTTGTCGGTACCGAGACGATCTCCGTACCGGCAGGGAGGTTCGAGACGTTCAGAATCACCTCCAGTGGCAGCTTCTCCGGCTACCCGGCCATCGGCATGTACTGGTACGCTCCACATCTCAGCACTGCTGTAAAACAGGAACTACAGGTTTCCTTTACCGACGAGGGCTTCACCATGAACCTCACAATGGTGTTGACCGGGAGGACTCGCTCGGCGGCTGTTTCGGCGGATGTGCGAGCGCATTCAGAGCAGGTCGACTTGGGTGAATGGATGAAGCAGTTGTTCGAGAATTAAGATTCGATGAGACAGGGCGTCCAGATCTCTCCCCAGCCCTCTGTGCCTGGGCAGGGGGTTTGGATGGCGTCCCCCGGTCATCTCCGATGAGATATGGTAGCGTGGTGTGATCGCTTGGCACAATCCGGAGTGGAGCTTGGAAAGAAGAGGCATGGAATCGCTTCATATCCGCGGGTAGGATGGTGTTTGTGGACAGTAGCCAACCTGACTCATAACGAAGGCCGCCGGGAGGTTTCCCGACGGCCTTTGTGCCAAAAACCTGTCAGCTTGCTTCGAAGCGCCCCTGCCTGATGCTTCAAAATCAGGCCTAGTCCGACGGCGTGATCCTCACGTTGCCCTTTACCGCCTGAACCGCGATCTTCGCCTTGCCCGCGCCCATCTGGAACACCAGGTGGTCCGGCTCATCCTTCTGCGTCTCGCCCGCGACCAGCTTCTCGATCTTACCGTTCGACACGGTCACGTCCACCTTAACCGACGCCTCCTTCGGCAGGCCGATCGTCACGTCGTCGCCCGTCGCGCTGATCACGAACTCGCCCGCCTCGATCCTGGAGAAGCCGAGGTCCGCTTCCGCGCCGAGCACCTTGATCATGTGCGTGCCGGAGACGAGCGCAAAGTCCTCCAGAGTGATCTTCGCACTCGTCGAAACGATACTCAGCCGCACGGGGGTGTCCGCCGGCTTCGGGCCCGTCTTGATGGTCAGCGAGCCGTCGGTCAGGTCGAACGCGATCGGGGCGGCGCCGGGAAGCTCGAACTCCTCCACCGCCAGCGACGGCGTCAGTGAGAGCACCAGCAGGTCGTCCACCCGCAGCAGTTCGCCGGGCTCCGACGGTCCGCCGCGCCCGAGCCGTATCTCAGCGGTGTTCCTGTCCAGTATCGTCGCGGCGATGTCGGATTTGGTCGCCTTGATGACGAGCTTCTCGGAAGGAGGCACGGAGATCGGCCGGTCCACCGGGATCTTCGACCTGCTCCTCAGATCGAGCGGACCCTCGTCCGAGAACCCGCCGAGCATCTTCCTCAGCTCCTCGGATATCTCTTTTTCGCCCGCGCCGAACTTGGCCGGGTTGATCTTGCCCTGTATCCAGATGAAGGTCGTCTCCGCCTCGTCGGACTTCGAGCCGGCGACGGCGACGATCAGCAGGCCCTTCTTCTCGTTGAAGAGCAGGCCCATCCCTTCGCCGGTGCGCTCCATCGCGCGGGCCAGCACGTTCCACTGCTGGTCGGCGAAAGGCTTCTCGTAGAATGCGAAGACCTCCTCGGCGTCCTTGTCGGTCGAGATCGTGAGGGTGTTGATCTGCCTTACCTGCTCGATGCCGAACCTGCCGACGATCTCCTCCGAGAGGTCGTCGAGCAGCTTGCCGGGGGTGACGTTCACCTCATCAACGAGTTTCGCGCCCGGGATCGGAGGGAGGCCGAGCTCCTCGAGCAGGCCCTTCTTCTTAGGCGCGCCGAGCAAGGCCGACGCCAGCAGCGAGACCGCCACCGCACCGACCAGGCACGCCGCGAGGCTTCTCCTCAGGCCGCCCGCCGCGCTTCTCATGAGTTCGAAATCCATGAAGCGTTCCTCCTTCGCAATCCCTGCGACGGAAATCCCTTCCTTAGTAAGTTCCGGCATCGCTTGTCGCGAGCACGTCCACCGCTTTGCGGAGGACGCCGCGTAGTTCCTCTATCGAGCCGTTCATCGCCATATCGGCCCTGGAAATTCTGTCTGCGACCGCGGACTCCGCGTCCCCCTCGGTCGCGCTGGCGAGCATGATGTGCCTCATCACCTTACGCTTGATCTCCGCGTCGCTCTGGTCCGCTCCTCTCGACGCGAGTACCGGCGCTCTCTGTCTCGGCGAGGTCGTCCGCGCCTGCCGATAGACCTTCGGTTTCACAGACGCCCGCTTGGGCTTCGGAGGCGTGGTGATCGAGGGCGTGTCGGGTGTGGCGGCCTCCGACGATGCGGTGACATCCGACGGGGCGCTGTCCGGGGCCGCGGTCTCGATCCGGGGATGCGGCTTCGGGGCGACCGTCTGGTCCGGCACGAGCTGGCTGTGCATGATGATCCCGAACGCGACCAGCGCCGTGGCAAGGCCGGCCACCGCCGCGCCGATCGCTCGAACGGGCCTGCGGACGGGCTTCCCGGCGCGGGCCATCTCATCCTGCAGCTTGTAGGCGAAGCTCTGCGCCAGCCAGTCGGACGGTTCGTCGTCCGCCCAGGCGGCCATCACGTCGCGCAGATTCGCAGACGACGTCCGCTCCGCCGCGCAGTCGGCGCATCGGGCGAGGTGCTCTTCAAGGATGCGCTGCTCGCGCTCCGAGAGCTCTCCGTCCAGCGCCGCCGATATGAGTATCTTTGCGTTCTTGCATCTCATTGTCTTGTACCCGGCTCAGATCCCCAGGTCCGCGTCGCGGAGCTTCTCGCGAAGCCTCTGCCTCGCGCGGTAGATCAGAACCTTCACGCTGCCTATCGGGCAGCTCAGCACCTCGGCGATCTCCTTGTACTCGAGGCCCTGGTACTCCCGCAGGATGATCGCCTCGCGCTCCTTCTCGGGAAGGGTCGCCATCGCCTCCTTCACGATGGAGTGGAGCTCCACCCGCAGGATGTGCTCCTCCACCGAGGAGGTACTCCCGAACGACTCCGTATCGGTCACCCGGGTTTCCAGGAAGTCGTCTTCCTCTTCGCCGAGCTCCACCATGGAGCTCTCCGGCCTGCGGGACATGTGCCGCAGGTGGTCACGGCAGTGGTTCCCGGCGACGGAATAGAGCCAGGTGGTGAACTTCGCCTCGGACCCCCGGAAGGAGTGCCCGAACCGGCACAGCTTCAGGAACGTCTCCTGCACTAAATCTTCGGCAGTTTCGCGCCGTCCCACCATCCTGAGAAAGAAGTTGAAGAGCGGCTTCTGGAACCGGCCGAAGAGGACTTCCATCGCCTCCGCGTCACCGGCCTGGAACCGAGCCATCAGCTCTTCATCCGTCTCTCGCCGCATATCGGCCGCCGTGTGCTTCATTGGTGTATACGTCCGGGAGCATCGAAAGTTAACAGCCCCGGGGCAGGTACAGTTTACCTTACCGGGGGCGATGTGTCCACAGGGGAAAAGGAGGGTTCGAGGCTGAAGGTTCAGGGTTCTGGGAATGACGTTCGGGCCGGAACTGCACGGCGGAATCGGATTTCGAGGGATGAGTTTGAAAACCCGACCCGATACTGCTATCCTGTGAGACGGTGCTGAACTCGTCTCAGCATTCATGGAGAGCGCGGATTCTGAATCCCCTGAATCGAGTTCAGGGTCAGGACGGCGTCGCGAGTTCAGGGTGACGGCTCCCGCAACGCGGGAGAGGAGCAGGGCATGAGCTGTTTCCGGGCGGCGGTGATCGGGTTGATCCTGTGCGCGGGCGGGGTCGCGTCCGCGGGGGAGAAGCCGGTGAAGGGATACATCGCGGCGCTTCCGGCGGAGTCCGCGAAGGACCGCGAGGCGAGGCACGCGAAGATCGCCGAGCGGCGTAAGGGCCCCGCGGTGATCGTGCACCGGGGCGCGTCCGCGTTCGCCCCGGAGAACACGATGGAAGCCTATGCCGCCGCGATGGACTACGGCGCGGACGGCTGCGAGATTGACATCCGCCGGACCGCCGACGGGGTGCTCGTTCTCTTCCACGACGACATGCTCGAAAACCTCACCACCGGCTTCGGGTCGGTCAACCATCTCACCTACTACGAGCTTCTCTGCCTCGAGCGCCGGTCGGTCTACGGAACGGCGGCCCGCGATGCCCGGATTCCCACGTTCGCCTCCCTGCTCGCCCTGGCGCGCCGGCGGGCGATGCTACTCCACCTCGACATCAAAGAGCCGGGCCTGGACAATGACATCGCCGGGCTGCTCGACGAGGCCGACATGTGGGACGCCGTGGTCGCGGTCAACACCTCGAACGCCGGCGCGCTGATGGACAACCCGAAGCTGAAGCTGCTGGCGTTCAAGGCGCCGGGCCTCTATGAAGATATGTCCGACGTTGACCCGGAGGCGGTTCGCGCGGCGCTCGCTAAACCGGGGGAGATGATCATCCTCGATGACCCGCGGGTGGCGGCGAAGGAACTCGGACGGCCGGGGTATGCGCCCGTCCCGCTGCCTAAGGGCCTCCGAAGGTACTGGCCGCCGTCTCATCCGAATACTCCCGAGGACGGCGAACTCGTGCCTTCGAGATATGTGGCGTCGCTCGCCGGGACCGACCCCTTGAAACTGCTAGACCGGAGCGAGGCGGGGCGCGAGGACGCCGATGGTGGCCGGGCGCACAGGGAGAAGATCCTCGCGCGGGCGTGGGCGGCTCAGCGGCTCGGAGAGATCGGACAAAACACCGACGTCACCCTGAACTTGATTCAGGGTCTACCGCGGGCGGAAATCGTCCAACTGCTCGAGTACCAGGTGCGGCACCGGAGCCTCGACCGCGACTGGCGGTATCACGGCATGGACGGGGCAATGGCCGTCTACGCGCTGGCCTCGCTCGGGGCGGTGGAGTCCGCGCCGATGCTGGCGGACGTGCTGATGAAGGTTGACCCTGCGCTCGCGAAGGCTCGGAACCCCGAGTACCCCGACACCCCGCCCGCGTTCCTCGACTGGCGGATCAAGGGCGCGATCGTGCAGGCGCTGGGGGAACTTCCGTGCGGCGCGGGCAAGTCGGCGCTCTCGGCATACGTGCGGCTCGACGAGGAATCGGCGAGGAAGCTGGGCATTCAGATGTATGTCGGCGCGACCAAGTCGCTGATGAAGCAGAAACTGTCAGCCTCGGAGGTCCGCGACCTCCTGCAGAGCCCGAACAGGCAGGTGCGCGGAGCGGCGATCCTCGAATGCCTCGACCACCCGACCAGGGAGCGCGCCGAGGCGCTCAAAGCCATCCCCTGGGCGCTTGAGCTTCCCGGGGCGAGGTGACAGGCGTCTTGGCCGGCACGGAGGCACGGCCACTACGGATGCCGCCGTCCTTCGATACGCTGCGCTACTCAGGACTAGCGGGTTCTTTTTCGGTCACCAATTCCCAATCACTCATCACCCATCACCCATCACTAATCACTGATTACTGGTCCCCGCGTCTCCCCGAAGCAGGACTCTTCTTCCGACGCATGGAATGATTCCTCGAGTCGGCGGAAACGCCGGACGCGTAGACGCGACTACGGAGGGATTTGATATGTCTGGAACGACACGCAGAGATTTCCTGAAAGGCGCGCTGACGGCGGGCGGGATGGGCATCCTGTTCCTGACCAACAGCCGCACGGCCTTCACTTACGAGGCGAACGAGCGGCTCAACATCGCCGGCATCGGAGTCGGCGGCAAGGGCCACAGCGACGTCGCCGGCTGTGCCAGCGACGGCGGCAACGTCGTGGCCCTGTGCGACGCCGATTTCGACCGCGCCGCGGGCGCCTTCCGCGACTGGCCGAACGCAAAGAAGTACCACGACTTCCGGCGAATGCTCGACGAGATGGACGACCAGATAGACGTCGTGAACGTCAGTACGCCCGATCACACGCATGCGGTCGCCGCGGTGGCCGCCATGCGGATGGGCAAGCACGTATACGTCCAGAAGCCGCTCACCCACACGATCTACGAGGCGCGGCTCCTGCGCGACACCGCCCGCAAGTACAAGGTTGCCACGCAGATGGGCAACCAGGGCACCGCGGAGAGCGGCCTCCGGGAGGCGGTCGAGGTCATCCAGGCGGGCGCGCTGGGGAAGATCAAGGAAGTGCACATCTGGTCGAACCGGCCCGTGTGGCCTCAGGGGCTCAACCGGCCGACCGATACGCCGCCCGTGCCGAAGGATCTCGACTGGGACTGCTGGCTCGGCCCCGCTCCCGTGCGGCCCTATCACCCCGACTATCTGCCCTTCAAGTGGCGCGGCTGGATTGATTTCGGCTGCGGCGCGATCGGCGACATGGGCTGCCACACGATGAACATGCCCTTCATGGCCCTCGATCTCAGCGACCCGATCTCCGTCGAGGCCGAAGTCCACGAGATGACGGCGGAGAGCTACCCGGCGAAATCGGCCGTGCGCTACACGTTCGCGCGGGCGAACGCGCTCCAGCCGCGCCGACTGACCTGGTACGACGGAGGGATGAAGCCGCCGGCCCGCGTTCTCCCCGGCAGGGACATGCCCGGAAGCGGCTGCGTGATCATCGGCGAGGAAGGCTATCTCTTCACGCCGGACGACTACGGCTCGCAGTACCAGCTCCTGCCGCAGGAGAAGTTCGACGGCTACAAGAAGCCCGTCCCGACGCTACCCCGCTCGCCCGGCCACTACGCCGAGTTCCTGCGGGCCTGCAAGGGCGGGGAGCCCGCGATGTCGAACTTCGACTACGCGTCCGCGCTGACGGAGTTCGCGCTGCTCGGCAACCTGGCGGTCATCGTCGGCGAGCCGATCTACTGGGATTCGAAGAACATGCGGGCGATCAACTGCCCGAAGGCCGACTACTTCATCAACACGCCGTATCGCAAGGGGTGGAAGCTCTAGACCCCACTATAGGTCCTATAGGTCCCATGGGTCGAATGGGACTTATAGGACCTCACTCCTCCACATTGCCGCGGATCGTCTTCCTGGTCTTCGAACCCGAGTTGTCCTCGATCTTGCCGTTGAGGATGTTATCGGTGATCGTCAGCAAGTCCGCGCCCTTGTCGATCAGAACGGCGGGGCGGCCGTCGACGCCCGTGAGATGGCAGCCGTGGACCTGAGCCCTCTGTGCGCCCGGCATGAGGTGGACGGAAGGCGCTCCGTCCGTCACCTGGGAGTCGGCAATCACGAGGCGGTTGCGCGGATGCGGGTTTGCGCAGTTGAACTCGAAGCCGGTGAACGGCTTTCCGAACCCCCGCACCTGAACGCCCTCGATCACCGCGTTGTAGAACAGGCTGTTCGCATTCACCTTCACGCCGAAGCCCTTGTCCCGGACCAGGATGTTCGTGCTGTTGATCGTGAATCCGCACGCGCCCTCGAAGATGAACCCGTTGTCCACATCCTCGATCCAGCACTCGTCGATCTGGAATCCGAGCGAGTGCGCACCCGCTTTCGATCCGTCCGGGGTGTCCTTGACCGGCAGTTGGTGGAGGAACGTCTTGCCGCCGATGATGAAGCACCGGTCCATCATCACGCCGTCCACATCGCCGAACTCGAAGCCGACGCGATTCTTGCGATAGTACGACTGCGTGCCGGGCGTGTCCTTGCCGCCGACGAACCAGTGGACGTCCAGGATGCGGTTCACGTCACGGCAGCCGGAAAGGTGCATGCCGACATGGTGCACGAAGCCGGTGAGGTCGCGGAACATCCCCTGGCCCGCATTCCCGCCGCCGGGAGGAGTCGAGACGCCGATCCATGCGTTGCCGAAGACGATGTTCTCGACCGACGGGTTGATGCCGTCGAGCTGGATCGCGGGCGGATAGGGCGTCGGGTTCGCGTTGTCGGCGTTGTTCGGATAGACGATCGCCAGACCCTTGACGCCGCTCCCGTGACTGAGCCTGACCCCCACGAACCCCGGCTTCTCGATGACGAGCTGGGTCGCGCCGCCTTCCCATCGAGCGCCCTCGCCGAGCAGGGTCGAGTGCGGTGGGACCTTCAGGCTGTCGGTGATCAGGTACTTCCCCGCCGGGAGATTCACGACTCCCCCGCCGGGCGCGACCGAGTCGAGCGCCTTCTGGATCGCGGCGGTGTCGTCGGCGACTCCGTCGCCCACCGCGCCGAAATCCCTCGCCGAGACGCCCTTAGGAACCTCTGCCGCCAACGGCACGGATAGGATCAGGATCAGTGCCAATGTCAGGATACGCATGAGTGACCTCCCGGTATCGGACTGCGGACAGGATAGCATGCGGGCGGAAGTTGGGCAAGGGTGGTTCGGCCCGATACGTGCGTCCCTCCCCCTGACCCCCTCCCTCTCAGGGGAGGGGGAATAGGCGCTCCCTCCCCCCTCAGAGGGGGAGGGTTGGGGAGGGGGGTGGGACACGGATAGTGAAGGTTCCGCGCCGGGCGGGTGTCTAAAGAGGGTAGAAAGCCAATCCGGACTCTCAGGAGGCGATTTCCATGAACAGACAAACACGATTTCTCAGCACAGGCATCATCCTCGCCGCCCTCTGCGCGATGAGCGTTCCCGCGCTCGCGGACGGCTTCATGGTGCCCGTCCACCAGCCGACGGTGAACGTCTTCTCCGTAAAGTACCACCACGTGGACATCTTCATCGACGGACAGGCCGCCACCACCAAGGTGGACCAGGTCTTCCACAACGAGACCGGCCGCCAGGAGGAGGGGACGTACATCTTCCCGCTACCCAAAGGCGCCGCGATCCACAAGTTCTCGATGTTCGTCGGCGAGAAGGAGCACGAGGGCAAGATCCTCGACCGCGATGAGGCGCGCCGGCTCTACGAGTCCATCGTGCGGCAGAGGAAGGACCCCGCGCTGCTCGAGTACATGGACCGGAACACCTTCCGCGCGAGGGTCTTCCCGATCCCGCCGAACGGAGACACGCGCATCCGGCTCGAGTACACCGAGGTCATCCCGAAGACCGGGAGCATCTGCCGGTACGTCTACCCTCTGAGCACCGAGAAGTTCTCCGCCAGGCCGCTCGACGACGTGCGGGTCACCATCCGCCTGAAGTCCGCGACGCCGATCAGCAACATCTACTCGCCGTCGCACATCGTCAAGGTCGAGCAGACCGTGCCGAAGGAGGCGATCGTCAACTGGACCGCGAAGAACGTCAAGCCGGATACCGACCTCGTGCTCTACTACAGTCAGGCCGCGGGCGAGATGGCGGTTGACGTGCTCACATTCCGCGAGAACGGGAAGCAGGGCTACTTCATGCTGCTCGCCAGCCCGAAGATCACCGAGAGCAAGGTCATCCCGAAGAACGTCGTCTTCGTGCTCGACCGGACCGGTAGCATGGCCGGCGACAAGATAGATCAGGCGAAGGCCGCGCTCAAGTATTGCCTGAACTCGCTCAAGCCGGAGGATCAGTTCAACGTGATCTCCTTCAACGAATCGCAGGAGACGCTCTTCGCCGAACTCGAGAAGCCGACCAAGGAACGGCTGAGGAAGGCGCTCGACACGGTTGACCGGATAGACGCCACCGGAGGCACTAACATCAACGACGCGCTCAGGGCGGCGTTCGCGCAATTCCGTCAGTACGGGCAGACGCAGAACTACGTCGTGTTCCTCACCGACGGACTGCCGACGGTTGGAGAGCAGAATATCGAGAAGATCCTCGGCAATGCCAAGGAGGTCAACGGCTCGAAGGCCAGGGTATTCGGCTTCGGAGTCGGGTACGATGTGAACGCGCATCTCCTCGACCTGCTGGGGGAGCAGAGCGGCGGGAAGTCGTCCTACGTGCTCCCGAACGAGAACATCGAGGCGTCGGTCTCCACGTTCTTCGCCGGGATCAGCCAGCCCGCGTTGACCGACATCGAGATCACGGCGAAGACCGCCTCGGGCGAGGTTGCCGCGTATGACATGCTCCCCGGCAATCCGATACCGGCGCTGTTCAACGGATCGCAGCTCATCGTCCTCGGCCGATACAACGCGTCCGGCACGGCATTCATCAAGCTGACGGGCAAGACGGCGGACGGCCTCAAAACATGGACCGCCAGGGTCAACCTGCCGGAGAAAGATACGGAGCGCGACTTCATCCCGCAGATATGGGCCGCGCGGAAGATCGGATACCTGCTCGACCAGGTGCGCCTGCATCGGAACGACGAGCTGATCCAGGAGATCGTCCGGCTCTCGAAGGAGTGGGGCATCCCGACCGAGTTCACCTCGTACTTCGTGGACGAGCCTCAGATCGCAATGGAGGATGCGTTCAGGAGAAGTGAAGAAGCGATCGGCAGCGCTCGAAAGGCGGAGTCCGGCTCGTGGGGCGTCTCTCAGAGCATCAACTCCGGTTCGCTCAGGAACCAGAACCAGGTCTGGGCGAATCCCGGGGCCGTGAGTGCGGACGAGCGGATGGGGAATGTCCGCGGATACTACGGCGCATCGGGCGGGGCCGTCAACGTCTCCCGCGTGCAGAACATCGGCACGCGGACGTTCTATCAGCGCGGCGTCCAGTGGGTGGACAACCTCGCGGCGGACCCCGGGCTGAAGGCGGTCCAGATCAAGCAGTTCAGCAACGCGCACTTCAAGCTGCTGGCGGCGAGCCCGGACCTGGCGCGGTACCAGTCTCTCGGGAACGTGCGGGTCTTCGTGAACAACCAGGCGGTCGAGATCGGCGATCAGGGCAGGGAGGACCTCACCGACGCGGAGGTGCGCCTGATCGTGGGCGGGAACCCCTCGTCGGGCGCGCTGCCCTCACGGAATCCCCTGGAGGCGACGGTCGGCGCGGCCGGCCTGGGGCTTCTGCTTGCGGCGGGCAAGCTGCGCGGGCTGCTCGGGGCGTAGGCGCATGGAGTGCTAGGGCTTGATACCGCCTTTTCGGGCCGTGGCTCGACACGGCGGGTCTGGAGCGCCCGACCGGCGCACATGACGCCGGATGGATCCTGAATCAAGTTCAGGATGACGTCTCAGATGCAACTGGAGCGGCAAGCAATCGGGCCGGAGTGCAACTCCGGCCCGAACGCGTACCCGTCAACCATCGCTAATCACTCTTCACCGGTCCCCGCGTCCGCCTTCTTCCTCCGGAAGCGGCGCGTGATCTGGCCCCAGACCTGGTCGGCCTCGTCAACCTTGAGCAGCGCGATCAGCCCGGCATAGACCCCGACGCCCACGCCTCCCGCGAAGAGCACCCCGATCCCCGCGCCGCCCCGGGTCACCACGTCCACCTGCCGCCCGATCAGGGCGATCGCCCCCCACGCCGCCGCACCGGAGCCCGCCGACGCGAGCAGGACCTTCCCGAACGACTTCAGTATCAGCCCGCCGTTCAGCCCGCCCAGCCGCCGGCGGAGGATCTCCAGCATGACCAGAAGGTGGAGCGTCACCGCGATCGAGGTCGCCAGTGCGAGCCCGCCGTGCCCGAGCGGCTTCATGAGCAGCCAGTTCAGCGGGATGAAGACGAACGTCACCGCCGTGCCGCTTATCACCGGCGTCAGCGACTCCTGGAGGGCGTAGAACCCCCGCGAGATGACCGCCTGGCCCGCCCATGCCGCGAGCCCAAGAGAGTAGAAGATCAGCGCGTACCCCACGCGAGGCGCGTCCTCCGGCATGAACTGCCCGCCCTGGAAGAGCATCCGCACGATCGGCGTCGAGAGCACGATCATCAGCACCGACGACGGGACCGTCAGGAGCAGTATGCCTCTCAGCCCGAAGTTGATGCTCGACCGGAGTTCCGGCATCTCTTTCCTCGCCGCGTGCGCCGCGAGCGTGGGGAAGAGCGCCACCGCCGACGCCTGCGCGAACACCCCCAGCGGCATCTGCATCAGCCGGTTCGCGTAGTTCAGCGCCGCGACCGCCCCCTCGTTGAGCAGGGATCCGAACGCCCGGTTCACGATCACGTCCACGTACGGCAGGGAGAGCCCCAGCATCACCGGCAGGGCGAGCTTCCCGACCTTGACCACACCCGGGTGCCTCAGGTTCAGGCTCGGGCGGTACGTCGCGCCGAACCTCCGGGCGACCACCACCTGAAGCAGGAAGTTGCCGACGAACGACCCGACCAGCGCGCCCCACGTCAGCCCGGCGATACCGATCGTCCCGGCAAGGAGCAGGCCGCCGCAGATGATGCCGATGTTGTAGATGACCGGGCCGACCGCGGGCGAGAGGAAGTGCTGGCGCGAGTAGAGCGTCGCCATCACCAGCCCGCCGATCAGGAAGAAGAGCTGGGCGGGCAGGACGACCCTCGTCAGGTGGACCGCCAGCGGGAGCAGGTCCCTGTGCTTGTCGGCGAACCCGGGAGCTACGAGCGGCACGAGCACCGGCGCGAGCACCTCGCAGAGGATGATGAGCCCCGTCAGCACGGTGAAGATGAACGTGCCGACGATGCTGAAGACCCTCCAGGCCTCCTTCTCCTCGCCCTTCGTCAGGTACTCGGTGAAGACGGGGATGAACGCCGCGCTCAGTGCGCCGCTCGAAAGAAGGAAGTAGAGGAGGTCCGGAAGCTGGAAGGCGACGGCGTATGCGTCTACCTGGCCGCCCGCGCCGAACTTGCTCGCGATGACCATCTCCCGGACGAGGCCGAGCAGGCGGCTCGCGAGTATGGCCGCCATCATGATCCCGGCGGCCTTCGTTACCGTCTTGGTGGTGCTGGACATGACGCGTCTAAGTATAGGTTCGAGGGGCGGCGGTGTCAATGAGAGGGGAAGGTCACGCCGGGGATGGAACAACTCCGGGCCGAAAGCGGTCATACAGGCGGCAATCACCTTCGCTTTCGGGGGCCTGAGCCACAGCGATCAGGCGGATGCGAAAAGAAGCAGAGGGATGCCCGGCCGCAAGCGCGTGACAGATCAGCCGAGCTCCCGGCTCTATTCGGCCCAGGCCCCCGAGCAGCCCCTTCGCCGCGACCCGCCCTCGCCTACCGGTCCATCCGGCGGAACAGGCCGCTCGCGCCCCACCCGAAGATGATGGCGACCATGCCCAGAACCGCCGCCGCGCGGATCTGGAACATGAACATCATGGGAAGCCGCTCGGGGCCGATGCCGGCGGCTATCAGCACCAACGCCATGATCTCGATCAGCAGAAGCATGCCGAAGTAGCTGGCGAGCAGCCATATCACCGTCAGGTCCATCTCCCTCGTCACCAGTCCGTAGATCAGATAGCCAACGAAGACGAGTTCCGGCCCCGCGACCAGCACCAGCACCAGGGGAATGACGAACTCGTGCCACTCGTCCTCTATCGCCGGGAGTATCCGCAGCGCGCCCAGGAGCATCCCGGTCACGAAGAGCGCGCCCACCGCGATCCACGGCAGAAGAAGGAACCTCCACCCGGTCAGCACGACGGAAAGGATCAGGATGCCGGCGCTGCTGATGTAGAAGGCCGTACGGAGCCCCCTGTTCTCGTCCTCGAACTCCGCGACGTGGTCCCGCGCCGGAGGAGGCCCCGCCGCCGCCGGGGCCGCCACGAGATCCCTGCCGCACCACTCGCATTTCCGGTCGGTCTTGCTCTCCATCCCGCACCACTTGCAGTAAGCCATGTGCCCTCCCTGAAATCCGGCAAATCCTGCCATTTGACAATCTCGACCCGAATCGCTAAAGTATACCTCGTTACGGACATCCCGCACAAAGGGGAGTAGCACGCCGCCGACCGGCGGTGCGGACGGGGTCAACATCATGCCCGATAGGGCTGGTCCCTCCTGCAGCTCGCAAGTCGAGATGCAATGCAAGACCTTTGGCCGCATCACCGATTTCGATGCGCAAGCCAAGGGTCTTTTTTGATGAAACGGGGGCGCTGAAACCATGGCATTCGTCGAGTTTTCCGGCCTGCTGGTCGTGATAGTGATCGCCTCGTACCTCCTGAGCCACGGCGCCGAGGTGCTGGCCGAGAAGTGGGGCACCACCGTCGCCGGGAGCCTGATCCTCGGCCTGCTGACGACACTGCCGGAGTATACGTTCGTCTACTGGGCGGCGGTCAAGAGCCGCTACGACATGGCGATCGGCTCCGCGATCGGCTCCTGCACGCTCCTCGTGACCCTCGGATACGGGCTGGTCATCCTCATCGCCACATCGAAGCTCAGCCGCCACCCCGTGAAGGAGATCCGCCTGACCAAGGCCACCCGGATAGACGCCGCCTTCCTGCTGATCACCGCCCTGGTCGCACTGCTCTTCGTCTGGAACGACCACTCCCTGAGCCTGCTCGAAGGCATTCTCCTCGCCGCGGTGTTCCTGACCTACGTCGTGATGGTGGTGCGGATGTCCGGCAAGTACGAGGAGGACCTGGAGCACGTGCCGAAACGCAGGCTCTACACGGCGCTGGTGCAGATAATCATCGGCGGCGCGGCGATCTTCATCGTCTCCGAGCCGTTCGTGGACTCGATGATCGGCATCGCGAAGGCCATGGGGGTGAGCCCGGTCGTCATCGCGATCGTCCTCGGCCCGATCGCCTCGGAGATGCCGGAGAAGATGACCGCGTACATCACCGTCTTGAGGAACGGCGCGCTCGCCCAGCTCTCGATATGCAACTTCATCGGCTCGAAGGTGAACCACAACAGCCTGCTCCTGGCGATCATCCCGTTCGTCGGTTGGGCGAAGGAGCACGGCAGCATCCACGGGCTGATGTCGCCGATGTTCCTGATAATGACCTTCATGACGGTGCTGGTGTCGGGGATGCTGGCGAGGGGGCGCATCGTGAAGTGGCACGGGGCGGTGCTCGTCGCGTGCTACGTTGCGATCATGATCGTCGCGATGCACACGACGGCGCCGATACCGCATTAGGTAGACGTGGAGACGGGAGAGCACACCGTCCAGTCCTGAGTGCGCGCTCCGGCGCGGTCCTGAACTTGATTCAGGAGAAGGACGGCCTCGTGCGGCATGAACGCCCTTCGATACGATCCTGTCATTCACCAGGGTCGCTCAGGGCTGACGGTGCGGGCATCCGGCATCAGGCATCCCTAGTGCACGCCCCGCCGGTCGCCGTCCCGGACGAAGAGCACGCAGAGCGCGAGCGCGACCGTGAGCATCACCGCGCTCGCCACGAACGGCACGTACCGCTCCCCCCAGACCACCCCGCCCAGCCGAAGCGGCACGGACCGGTATAGGTACGATCCGACCGCCGCGCCCGCGATCGCGCCGATGCCCTGCGCCGTCCCGAGCGCCCCGACGACCGCGCCGCGCGTCCTCGAAGCCGACATCCCCGAGACGATCGCCAACCACGCCGGCATCGCCACCGCGAACCCTATCCCGAGGACGGCCCCCGCTATCGCGAAGTGTAGCGGGCGGCTGATCACGGTTATCGTCCACATCGCCAGCGCCGTAAGGAAGATCCCGAGCTTCACCGAGCGCGCCTTCCCCCACCGGTCGGTGAGCGGCCCCGAGAAGAGGCTCACGCCCGCCACCGCCAGCGCGATCGGAAGGATCAGGCCGCCGAAGTGCGTCTCGGTCATGCGCAGTTCCTCCATGGCGAAGAGCTTGATGATCGGCATCAGCAGGCCGATCGCGAAGAACGCGCAGAACGCCATCAGCATCATGTCCGGCAGGGCCTTCAGGCCGACGAGCAGGTCTCCGATTCGGAACGGCCGCTCGGGTACCGGCGCCGCCGCCGCCTCCCCTCGAAGGGAGGGGGAAGGTGGAAGGTGATGCTCCTCGTGAAACCGCCTGGGCACCAGCAGGTACGCGCACGCGGCCGTCAGCAGGAAGATCCCGCTCACCAGGTAGAACGAGGTCGCCCGGGAGTCGGTCGCGTCGTTCGCGTAGCCGCCGATGAGCGGGCCGAGCGCGACTCCGCCTATGTACATGACCGTCAGCGCGCTCATCGCCGTCGTCCGTCTGCCCTCGGGGACGCTCGCGCACATCGCCGCCACCATCGTCGGCCAGACCGCCGCCGCCGCGACGCCGTCCAGCGCCCTCAGCGCGAGCAGAGACCAGAGGCGCGGGAACGCCACTATCCCGAGCGAGACGCACGCGGAGAGCAGCGCGCCCGAGACGAGCAGGGGCCTGCGGCCGATCCGGTCGCCCAGGCTCCCCATCGGCGACTTGAGCAGGGTCTCGGCCACGAGGAACGTCGCGAAGATGATCCCTATGTGCCGCGCCAGGCCCAGTTCCCTGACGTAAGGAGGGATGGCCGACTGGTTCACGATTCCGTAGCCCAGTTCCGCCATCCCCGCCACGATGCTCAGGGCGACCAGCGCCCGGTATTTCCCGAGCAGCCCTCGGATGTTCTCGCGCAAGCGGACCTCCATTGGGGAAGTGATCGGTGATTCGTGATGAGTATCCGGTGTCCGAGACCGGACCCGCGAGCCCCCCGACGCCGCGTCATCCTGAACCAGATTCAGGATCCGGAGCCCTCCGGATGGATGCTGAGTCAAGCTCAGCATGACGGCAGGGTCACCCGTCACCAATCACCGGTCACTCATCACTCATCACGAATGACCGCCCTACTTGATCGCCACTTCCTTGCCGACCTCGGACGACTTGTAGATCGCGTCGAGGATCTTGGCGACCATCAGGCCGTCCTCGCCGGGCACGGGCGACGGCTTCTTCGTCTGGATCGCGTCTATGAACGCGTAGATCTCCGCCTCGTGCGTGCCGACGTTCGGCAGGCAGACGGGCGTTGTGTCGATCAGCGTGCCGTTCTCCTCGCGGAACATCTTGAGCGGGTCCATCTGGCAGCCGCCCTCCGTGCCGAGGATCGTCGTGTTGAAGATGTCCTTCTCGAGGTTCGCGCAGAAGCTCGATTCGAGCACGAGGGTCGCGTCGTTCTCGAAGCGGATCAGGCCGACCGCGAAGTCCTCGACCGTGTAGTTGTCGTAGTCCCACGGGCCCCAGACTCCGAACGTGCCCTTCTTCGTGCCGAACTTGGTGTACGTCTTGCCGGACGCCGCGACGGGCTTCGGATGGCCCATCAGATGCAGCGTGAGGTCGAGCGCGTGGCAGCCGATGTCAATCAGCGGTCCGCCGCCCTGCTTGGCCTTGTCGATGAAGACGCCCCAGCTCGGGACTCCCCTCCGCCTGAGCGCCTGGACTCGCGCGTAGTACGGATCGCCGAGCAGTCCCGCGTCCACGAACCGCTTGAGTGCCTGCGCGCCTGAGTTCCATCGCCAGCAGTAGGCGATCATCAGCTTCTTGCCCGACTCCTTCGCGGCATCAACCATCTTCTGGCCTTCTTTGGCATTCAGCGCGATCGGCTTCTCGCAGATGACGTGCTTGCCCGCCCCCAGGCCCTTGATGGTCGGGTCCATGTGTACGTAGTTCGGCGTGCAGACGTCAACCATCTCGATCTCTTTCAGCTTCAGGAGGTCGTCGTACTTCTCGAACCTGAACTTCTCAGGGATGTTCAGCCGATCGCCGACCTTCTTCAGGGTCTCGAGGTTGATGTCGCAGACGGCGACGACCTCGGCATCCGGGTGCTTCTCGTACGCCGGAATATGAACGCTCTGGCTGATGGACCCTGTCCCGATCAGCCCTACTTTGACCTTTCTTCCCACTTACTGTCCCCTTTCGTTATTTCATCGAGCGCTGGGCGCTCTGTCGTTGCCTGAACTGGCGAATCATCCTGTCGGAAAGAGCAGTGACGCCAGGTTGTACCCGAGACCACCCAGGCCCAAGACAGCACCGACTATCTGACCTACAGCAGCCAGTCCGATCTTCCTGAACGCAAATCCGCCCAGTATACCGAACACCGCTATTCCGGAAAATCGTGCCATGGCGAATCGGAATGCAAATGCTCGTACCTGCCAAGCGGAGGCATCAACCAACGGCGGGTGGAGCACACCTTGGATGAGGTACTCTGTAGCTCCCGCTACCACGGCGATACCTACCATGACAGGCCACGGTATCTCTACCGACAATGCCTTCCACTTGTCTCCGAACCACCTGTCCATCAGGCCCGAGACTCCAAATCCCCAGCACACTGCACCGATGATTGCCATCTGCAGAGCAAAATAGCCGAACGATTCCATAAGCATCGATCAGTCCCTCCTATGGTAATGCCAACAGCGGGCGTTCGCTATCGACTTCCTAGCCCTTGATCACGCCCATCGGCTTGAGGCGGGCGACTTTGCGGGAGATGCCCGTCTCCTGTGCCGTGTCCACGACCAGCGAGACGTCCTTGTAGGCCTCGGGCGCTTCCTCAGCGAGGGTGCCTCGGCTCGCGGCCTTCACGATGATCCCCTTCTTCGCCAGGTCGGCCTGGATGTCCGAGCCGCGCGCGCTCTTCGTCGCGGCCTTCCTGCTCATCAGGCGGCCGGCGCCGTGGCACGTCGAGCCGAACGTCTCCTTCATCGCCTGCTCCGTGCCGACGAGGAGGTACGAGTACCGCCCCATGTCGCCGGGGATGATCACCGGCTGGCCGATCCCTCGATACTGCTCAGGCACGTCCGGATGGCCGGGAGGGAACGCGCGAGTCGCGCCCTTGCGGTGGACGACGACCTTCTTCACGGTGTCGCCGACCTCGTGCTCCTCGATCTTGGCGATGTTGTGCGCCACGTCGTATATCTGGCTCATCCCCAGCTTGTGCGGGCCTTTGCCGAATACGTGCGAGAACGCCTCGCGGGTCCAGTGAGCCATCGCCTGGCGGTTCGCCCATGCGTAGTTCGCGGCGCAGGCCATCGCGGCGAGGTACTGCTGTCCCTCCGGCGATTGGATCGGCGCGCATGCGAGCTGGCGGTCCGGCACGGTGATGCCGTACTTCTTCATCGCGTCCTGCATCACCATCAGGTAGTCGTCGCAGACCTGATACCCAAGCCCGCGCGAGCCGCTGTGGATCATGACCGTCACCTGGCCGACGTGGTCTATCCCCATGATCGCGGCCCGGTCGGGATGGTAGATTTCCTCGACGTACTGGATCTCGAGGAAGTGATTCCCGCTTCCCAGAGTGCCGACCTGCGGCTGGCCTCGCTTGATCGCCTTGTCGCTGACGGCGGACGGATCGGCCATCTGGAGCTGCCCGTTCTCCTCGGTGACCTCGATGTCCTCCGCCCAGCCGTAGCCCTGCTCGACCGCCCACTTGCCGCCCTTGCGCATGACGTCCTTGAGCTGCTGCTCGTTCAGGCGAATCCGCCCCTCAGAGCCGACGCCCGAGGGTATGTCGCTGAACAGGGCGTTCACGATGTCCTGCATCTTCGGCTCGACCTGCGCGCGATCGAGGTCGGTGCGGAGCATCCGCACGCCGCAGTTGATGTCGTAGCCGACCCCGCCCGGGGAGACCACGCCGCCGTCCCACTCCATCGCGGCGACCCCGCCGATCGGGAACCCGTAGCCCCAGTGGATGTCCGGCATCGCCATCGAGCGCCCGAGGATCCCGCGGAGGCAGGCTACGTTCGCAACCTGCTCCGGCGCCTGGTCCTCACGGATGCTCGCGAGCAGGCGCTCGGAGGCGTAGATCATGCCGTCCGTACGCATGCCGGGCTTGTACGATTTCGGTATGAGCCAGCGGTCCTCGCCGGCTTTCTGCAGCGGCCCGTTCCACTCAGGCATAGGTTACCTCTGGAGCGCTTCTCCTCCGGGCTGTCCCCTTTTCCAAGGGGGACCGGCCTCCGGGCCGAGGGGGTTCCCAGCACGGGAACCGACAGCCCTGAGTGCTCGGAGCGAAGCGGAGAGTGTATCGAAGGGCGTTCTTGCCTGTGCCACCGTCCTTCGATACACGCGCCGGAGCGCGCACTCAGGACTGGCGGGTCTGATCACCGGTTACTGGACACCCGTCACCCATCACTCACCACTGACGCACGGTCACTTTCCGAAGGCCTCGACCGCCTTGTTGAGCGCGAGTTCGAGTTCCCGCTGGCGGATCGTGACCGTCAGGTCGCCCCTCGTCCGCTCCAGGACCGCGCGCGCCGCGTCGAGGGTGCGCCTCAGCCCGCCGGTGATCCCGTCCGGGTAGTCGAACGTCACCAGCATGTAGTAGAGGTCGTCCATCGCCTTCAGGATCTCCTCGGCGCGGCCGATGTTCCCCGCCCGGATCAGGTCGAGCACGTCGCGCCGAAGCTCGCTCGCCGCCTCAGCCAGGCCGTTCATGTACGGGGCCGACTCGACGCCGATGTCCTTGTGGCTCGGGACGGGCTGATCGCGCATGATGGCGTTGACGGCGGATGCCTCGGTGTACTCCTTCTGCGCGTCCTGGACGTAGCCCGCGTAGTAGAGGTCGGGGAAGTCCTTCAGCTCCCCGGCGGTCTCGAGCACGCGCACCTTCGCCTCGTTCAGGCGTTCGGCGGCCTCTTCCCACTCGGCGCGGTGGACGGCGCGGATCGAGTTCGCGCAGAACCTGATCGCCTCGCGTGAGGTGACGAGCGCCTTGTCCCTCGCGGCGTTCTTCGCGTCCAGCTCGGCCCGTATCTCTTCGGCAACTGCGGATAGGTAGTCCATGGTTTCTCCTCGACAGTGAGACATCGGAGCGGCGCGGCCCCGCGCGGGCAGGAACGCCCTTCGATACTATCCTGTCATTCACCAGGATCACTCAGGGCTGTCGGTTTCTTGCCCCCGGCATCACAGATCCGCCGGTCCTGAGTGCGCGCTCCGGCGCGTGTATCGAAGGACGGCCGGGCCGATCCGCCCTACCACCCCAATACTCCGTCGGGCCGCGTCACTCCTTTGGGCCGGCGGCCTCGAGCACGGCGTCCCAGCGCGCGCGGTGGGAGTCGTCCGGGATCACCGGCTCGAACCCGAGGCGGAGGTACGACTTGATCGCCGGGATGCGGAAGTCGTCCGTCGAGAGAGTGACCTCCTCGTACCCGCGGCCGCGGAACCAGTGGAGCACCGCGAGCGTCAGCGCGTAGCCGACCTGCTTCCCCCGGTGCTCCGGCAGGACGCACACCATGTGCAGGGAGCCCGTCCTCCGCTCCCCGGCGTCCTTCCGCCACGCGCAGGCCGATCCGACCGGCCTTCCCCCGAATGTCGCGAAGAACAGGCCGTCCGGCTCGAACTGCGGCATCCCGGTGAGCTTCTCCCTCGCCGTCCGGGCGTCCCACTCGCCGACGCCGGTGTTCATGATGTCGGCCCAGGCGCGCTCGTCCCCCGGAAGGTAGGTCCGCAGGCCGTATCCCTCCGGTACCTGCATCTCCGGCAGCGCGCCGAGGTCTCGATGAACCATCGTCAGTTGGTCACGTGCCACACTGAAATCCTCTCGCACTCAGAGCAATCTTATCACCTTCAGCAGTACCGTGCTCCTGGTCTTGTCCGCGTTCGGGTCGCCGAAGATGAGCCAGATGTCCGTGCCG
The DNA here is from genome assembly GCA_017993055.1 of Armatimonadota bacterium. Lineage (NCBI taxonomy): Bacteria > Bacillati > Armatimonadota > Armatimonadota bacterium. The sequence goes on along the minus strand of JAGONM010000010.1, from coordinate 13,852 downwards.
GAACGCACGCGCTGCTTGAAGGTCAGGTAGAGGTTCGTCTCGCCGTCCTCGGCTATCAGCCTTCCGCCGACGGTGCGCTCCTCGGTGAGGTCGTACGAGAGCCCGGCGATGAGCTGGCTCGCGGAGAACGCCTCCGGGCTCGGCGGCCTGATGCGGCTGTACTCGTAGCTCGCCTGGACGCTCAGCTTGTCGCCCGCGTTCCATCCCTGCCACACCTCATAAGACAGGTAGTCGCCGCCCGCCATCCGGCCGAGGTTCACCTCGACCCCGCCGCTCCGGTACAGGTCGGTGGCGTTCCAGCCGAACCCGAAGCCGATGTTCCGGTCCCGGTACGGCGGCCTGTGAGACTCCATCCAGCCGACTGAGGCCTCCCTGCCGTTGACCCACTCGAGGTCCGCCGAGAGAGAGACGGCCTCCTGGTAGAGCGACCCGTCCTCGTTGTCCGCGGTCTGGAAGCTGAGGTCCGCGCCCCAGTCGTGTATCCTCCCGGAAGAAGGTTCGTCCCCTATGCCGACGTATCCGTTCCAACTGCGGATGCCCTTCTCAGGCACGTAGCCGAGGTACGGGTCGAAGTCGCCGTCTATGGAGGAGTGGCCCAGGCCCCACTCGAGCTTGCGGGGCGGCCCGTAGGAGGAGAGCTGGAACCTGCGCTTCGACGCGCTCCCCGATCCGAGGGCCGTGTCCGCTGAGAAGTACTCCGCGTCGAGGTTGATCTTCGTGTCGTTCCGGTCGTAAAGGCGGTACTGGCCGAAAGCCGCGCCGGAGAGCCGCTCCACGCCGGAGACGCCGCTTCGGACGCCTGAGACGCCGACGTACCCCTTCGCGGGCCACCGGTGAAGGAGCTGGAGCACGCTGTGGTCGTCCGATCCGAAATCGCGCGCGTGGAGGAAGCCGAGGGCGTAGTTCCCGATCATGCCCGACATCTTCGCGCCGAGGTCTATCTCGTCTATCCGCCGCGAGTAGAAGATCTCGGAGTCCGGGAAGTAGTCGCCTCCCTCCTGGAAGAACGGCCTGCTGTCCGACAGGTAGCGCTCCGTGTAGGTGAAGTCCACGCTGTCCACCTGCTGTTCGACGTTGCGGAAGTCGGGGTTCAGAGTGAGGACGCCCGTCATGGTGGGAGAGACGGAGTGCTTCACGTCGAGGCCGACCTCCGCCACGTCCTCGCCGTCCCCGGCCCCGATCAGCGCATACGCCATCGCCATCGGCCTGATCTTCGGCTTCGGAAGCTGGAGGCCGTCCCAGACGTAGAACTTGCGCGGGTCGAGGTCCGGGCTGCAGTCCGGCGAGCGCCACTGGAGCCTGGAGCGCGCGTGTCTGCGGTTCAGCGACACGCCCATGCTCGTCCTGGACGGGTCGTAGTTGAGGATCGAGAACGGCACGGCCATCTCGACGATGTAGCCGTCGTCCACCATCTTCGCGGCGGCGCTCCAGTCGCCTTTCCACTCGATCTTGCTGACCTCGCCTCGGTTCGGCAGGGACTCGACCTGCACGCCGGCGGGGGTGACCTTGAACCAGACGGAGCCGACGTAGTTCCGGTAGCAGTCGAGCGTGAAGGCCACCCAGTCGTCGCCGTCCACGTCGCCCCCGCGCTTCTTCTGCTGGGCGACGATCTCCCCGGGCCGGGAGTCCCTGCAGTGGAAGGCGGCGTATATGTTCTCCCGGTCGTAGCAGAGCCACGCGGTCGTCTGCTCGGAGGCGGGCGACCCGTCGGTGGTGGCGTAGAAGTCGGTCACGGACGGGGCGAGCTTCCAGCAGGCGTCGGAGAGGTCGCCGTCGAGCGCGGGCGGCTCCGGGACTAGCACGGCGGGGAGCGTCGGGCCCTGCGCCCGGGCGGCCGTCGAGAGGAAGGCGGCGAGAATGACCAGTGCGATTCGCAGGTTCGGTTGCGGCATGAGATACGTCTCCGGCGGGATCGAAAATGTCGGTCGCGCACCCGCTTCCGGTATTCTTCGCCGCCCGGGCGCCCGCTCCCTCCGGCCGATTGCGAATCCTCCCCGCAGAAATGCTGGGATTCCGGCGGGAGATGTGGAACAATCCCTCTCGGAGGGGGCGCGCGGGGCGCATGCCGGTCGGGGGCTCTGATTCCGCAGGTAAAAGTACCAGTTTTCGTCTCGTTTCCTTGACAGCCCGGATGCCCGCACTTATACTGGGATAGAGTGCCGTAGAAGGCCCGACACCCCGATTCGGACCGCAGTCGGCGCCCGCGATCTTTTTGACTGCACATGACGTGGAGCCGGCCACATGAAGGACCCGCTGGCCGGCCGCCTTTCCCGAGCGCATCGTTACGGTGCGCAACCGCGTTGACAGCAAGGGAGGATTTCCGATGAAGACCCGTCTCTACCGGCTGGTCGTGGCGCTCGTCGCCGCGACGGCCGCCTTCGCACTGATCGCGCCCGCATGTTCGGCCGCCGTCGTCGTCTACCTGGACGAGGCGGGAACGGCGACCGCGTACGAGCGCCCCGAGGCCTACGATCCCGTCTCGGCGCTGGAGCTGCTGGCCGCCCCGCCCTCCGAGGAGGAGACGGGGATGAAGCTGACCTCAGCCGTGCCCGCGGGCACGAAGCTGATCGGCATACACCAGGACGCCGGCGCCGCGGTCGTCAACTTCTCGGCCGACATCATCGGCGCGGGCCTCTCGGAAGCCCGGATGGCGGACCTCTACGAGCAGGTCCGGGGCACCCTCTGGCAGTTCGAGATGAAGGGCGAGATCCGCATCCTCGTGAACGGCGACCTGATCTCCCAGTTCGTCCCGAAGCCGCCGGACGTCAAGCCGAGCGCCCAGGCGCTTGCCGACGCGAAGACCCGCTTGATAAGCACGAACAGCCTGTCCGGGAGGCAGATCACCCTCTCCCCGGGCCACGGCAAGCGGTGGAACGGCTCTTACTGGTCCACGGCGAGGCCGGTCTACTGCTCCCCCCTCAATGAGGAGGACTACCACAACCTGGAGAACGCCCAGTACCTCGAGGCCTACCTGCTCCAGGACGGCATGACCGTCAAGATGGTGCGCTGCACGAACAAGAGCCAGGGGGCGTCTCCCTGGGCGGGCGGCGAGCAGTGGTGGCGCATGGGCTCCTGCTACTGGCTGCAGAACATCGGCTATCCCGAGGCCGTGTACGCTCCCTCACCGCCGATCGGTTCGGGCAGCAGCGACGACACGAACGAGATCCAGTCCCGCCCGCTCTCGTCGGACTACGACAACTCAGACATTTACATATCCCTGCACACCAACGGCCTCGCGGGCGACTGCTCAGGCACGGGCTGCCCGGTCGGCTGCTGCACCTACTACGACGCCGGCTCGGAGCACGCCGCATGGGGCGCCGTCAGCCAGTCCCTCGCAACCGCGGTGAACAACAACATCATAGACACCGTCCGCACGAAGTACGTGGACGCGACCTGGCAGAACCGAGGCGTGATCAACTCGAACGGCGCCTACGGAGAGATACGCATCCCGGACCGCGCGGCCGTTCTCATCGAACTCGCGTTCCACGACTCCTGCGACACGGACGCTATGAAGCTGCGCGATAACTTCTTCCGCTCCGCCGCCATGTGGGGAGTCTACAAGGGGATCTGCGAGTACTTCGGCACGACCCCCACGTACGACTTCTACACGGCCGAGCTGGTCAGCCACGACATACCGACCGCCATGTCGGTCAACGAGATCCGGACGGTCCACGTCACGCTCAGGAACAGGGGCGTACTCTGGCAGAACGCCAAGGGATACCGGCTCGGCGCGGTGGGCGACAGCGATCCCTTCACCGCCGTCACCCGGCAGGCCATTACCGCCGAGGCCGGCCCTAACGCTACCTACACGTTCACCTTCAACCTGAAGGCGCCGAACGCCGTCGGCACGTTCACAACCGACTGGCAGATGGTCCGCGAAGGGTTCACCTGGTTCGGCCCGACGGTCAGCCAGGACATCGAGGTCACCGGCACTCCCGACAACGAGGCGCCCGCGGCCCCGACCGGCCTGACGGGAGTCTCGAACTACTCCTACAACATGAACCTCACCTGGAACGCGGCCACCGACAACGTCGCAGTGGTGAGCTACAACATCTACCGGAACAACGTCAAGATCGGGTCGAGCGCCACGACCAGCTTCACGGACAACACCTGCGCGCCGTCCACGACCTACACCTACGAGGTCACCGCCTGCGACGTCGTGCCGAACGAGTCCGCCAGGAGCGACGCGGCCCTGCTGACCACGCAGGACCCCGACTCGGTGGCCCCCAGCGTGCCGACCGGCCTGCACAGCACGCAGGTCACCGCCAGCGCCGTCTCGCTCGCATGGAACGCCTCGACCGACTACTACGGCGTGACCGGCTACAACATCTACCGGAACAGCGTCAAGATCGGGTCGAGCGCCGGGACCAGCTACACCGACAGCACCGTGTCGGCGGCGACCGGCTACTCCTACGAGGTCACCGCGTACGACGCGATGCTCAATGAGTCCGGCAAGAGCTCGGCCGCGCCCGTAATGACGCCGGCCGCCTACACCGTCATCTGGGAGGAAGGGTTCGACGGGGCCGCCAGCTTCAACAACTGGACGGTCGTCAACACTTACGTGTACGACACGGCCCAGAGCAAAGGCACGATCCCCGGCGCAGGCTCCGCGTTCGCGCCCGGCACAGCGGCCAGCCAGATGTGGCGCACTGCGGCGAGCAGGCCGTTTGCCGAGTGCAGGGTCTCCGCCTATTACTACGACCTGAAGGGCGGCTATAAGTCGGGCGTATGCGGCGTCAGCCAGAGGGAATCCCTGAGGCTCACCGCCGACGGCACGATCAGCATGTTCATAGAGCACGGCATATACAACGCGCCGAGCTACGCTACCTACAACTACCGCACGGTAGGCGGAGGCGGCATCGCCTGGACCGCGATCGGCAGCCGCAACCCCACAACGAACTGCAACCCGGCGTGGATCCGCTACGAGACCACCGTCATACCCGGCAACCCCGGCGCATCCCCCGTCGGAACCGTCACCCTGAAGGCGACGGACGGAGCAGGGACCGTCTCGGCGACCCCGAACCTCCAGACCGACTTCTTCAACAACGGCGTCGGGCGGGTGTACCTCGGCCTGAACCTCACCTCGACGACCGGCGACCGCAGGTGGGACGACATCAAGGTCGAGGCCACGAAGCCCGGAGCCCCCGCCGTCGGCGGCGCGACCGCCAACTCCGCGAGCCAGATAACCTGGACGTGGACCCGCGCCGACAACAACGTGTTCGGCTTCGACATCGCCGACGCGGGCGGGGCGATCAAGTCCCCGTTGTGGCCGGCTTCCGGCTGGAAGAACAGGACCGCGACCTCCTGGGCCGAGACCGGGCTCGCCGCGAACACCCTGTACACCCGCAAGGTGCGGGCGTGGAACGGATCGCTCGACAGCGACTACAGCGCCACGGCGAGCAGGTACACGCTCTCCGCGCCGCCCACCACCTCGACCGTGACCTGCGACAAGGCGCCCGGCTCCTGGAGCAGTTCGGCCGACTTCACGTTCACCGCCGTCGGCGGGTTCGGCGCGGGCAAGGTCGAGTACTACAGGTGCGTTTGGGACCAGTCCCCGACACACACCTGGACCGGAAGCGAGCAGATATGGGACGAGGACACTACGGCCCGCACCGCCTCCGCGTCCGGCGCATGGTACTTCCACGTGCGCGGCTACAACGCTGAGGACGCCGCAAACGGCACCCTGAACCTCGGCCCGTACTACTACTCCACCGAGGATACCGGCACTATAGCGCAGGCCAAGGCGCTTCCCGACGGCCAGGCAGTCGGCCTGTTCGACAAGATGGTCGTCGCGAACTTCGGCTCCGCGGTCTACGTCGAGGAGTCCGACGGTTCGTCCGGCATCCGCGTAGACGCGGCCGGGCCCGCGGCCGGCACACCCGCCGGTCTCGTCGGCACCATTCAGACCGACGCGAACGGGGAGCGGTACATCGCCGATGCGACGCTGGCAGCCGGCGGTTCGGCGGCGATGCCGTTCGTGCCGATGATGAACGCGAAGCACCTCGGCGGAGGCGCGCTGAACGCGTACACGATCGGCGTCACCGGCGGCATCGGCGTGAACAACATCGGCCTGCTGGTGAGCGTGGCAGGCAAGATCACGCACGACGACACCGGGTTCGCCTATGTTGACGACGGCTCGCTCGTTCAGGACGGCTCCGGCTGGACCGGGGTCCGCGTGGACAAGACCGGCCTGACGGCCGCCTTCACCGAGGGCAAGCAGTGCGTCATAACCGGCGTCAGCTCGATACTGAAGCAGGGCGAGGCCTACATACCCGTCCTGAGGCCGAGAGGCGACGCCGACGCAGTGATATATCCGTAGGGACGGCCGCAAGGCTCTCCCGGCAATCAACACGACGTGCGGCTCGCGGCCCCTCTCCTCGGCGGGAGGGAAGCCGCGGGCCGCAGGTTTCGGAGTACAAGGGGGTTTCGGAATGAAGCACGGGTCAAAATGGCCGCTGCTGCTGATCTGTCTGTGCCTGCTGCTGCCGGCCGCGAGCGCCCGCTCGGCGGCGGTGATGTACCTCGACGAGACGGGCTACCCGACGTTCTACGAGCGAGCTGACGCCTATGATCCCGTTTCGGCGCTCAGCCTGCTCGCGTCGCCGCCGTCGGAGGCCGAGGCCGGGAAGAAGCTCACCTCCGCGGTGCTTCCCGGCACGAAACTCATAGGCATGCACCAGGACGGCGGTACGACCGTCGTCAACTTCTCGAAGGAGGTCGTCGGCGCGGGCCTCGACGAGGTCCGGCTGGAGGCGGTCTACGAGCAGGTGCGCGGCACCCTGTGGCAGTTCGGCATACCCGGCGAAGTCAGGGTGCTCGCCGAGGGGACCGCGCTCTCGCAGTTCGTCCCGGCGCCCGCCCCGGTTCAGCCGAGCGCGCAGGCACTCGCGGACGGGAAGGACCGCGTCGTCACCACGAGCGGCCTCTCCGGTCGGAAGATCACCGTCTCCCCCGGCCACGGCAAGCGCTGGAACGGCAGCAGCTGGGCGACGGCCCGGCCGGTCTACTGCTCGCCCCTGAACCAGGAGGACTACCACAACCTCGAACTCTGCCAGTACCTGGAGACCTACCTGGCGCAGGACGGCACGACCGTCAAGATGGTCCGCTGCACGAACAAGAGCTACGGCGCGTCTCCCTGGGCCGGCGGCGACGACTGGTGGCACATGGGGGCCAGCTACTGGCTCCAGCACGTCGGGTACCCCTGCTCGGTGTACGGCCCGGCGGGCTGCAACCTCGGAGAGGGCGGCAGCGACGACACGAACGAGATCCAGTCCCGCCCGCTGTCGTCGGACTACGACAACTCCGACATCTACATATCCATGCACACGAACGGCTCGGCCGGCGACTGCTTCGGAACGGGATGCCCCACCGGCACCTGCACCTATTACGACGCCGGCACGGAGCACGCCGCCTGGGGCGCGGTCAGCCAGTCTCTCGCCACCAACGTGAATAACTCCATGATTGACGCCATCCGCACGAAGTACCCCGACGCGGGTTGGTCGAACAGGGGAGTCCTCAACTCGGACGGCGGGTTCGGTGAGATACGCATCCCGGACCGCGCGGCGATCCTCATCGAGCTGGCGTTCCACGACTCCTGCGACACGGACGCCGTGAAACTGCGCGACAACTTCTTCCGATCCACCACCATGTGGGCGGTGTACAAGGGCGTCTGCGACTACTTCGGCACCACGCCCACCTGGGCCTACTACTCGAACGAGCTGGTGAGCCACGACATCCCGGCGAACATGACGGTCGGCGAGCGGTACACCGTTCACGTCACGATGCGGAACCGCGGCGTGCTGTGGAACGACGCGAAGGGCTTCCACCTGGGCGCGGTGGACGACTCCGACCCGTGCACGACGACCACCCGACAGCCGATCTCCGGAGAGGTCGGCCCGAACTCGACCTACACGTTCACCTTCGTGCTGAGGGCGCCGCTCTCCACCGGGACCTACACCACCGACTGGCGGATGGTCCGCGACGGCTTCCAGTGGTTCGGCCCGGTCGCCTCTCAGACGATAAACGTCACCGGCACGCCGGACACCCAGGCGCCTACCGTGCCGACCGGCCTCTCCGCGGCGGCGCAGGACGAGATGCACGTCAACCTGACGTGGAACGCCTCGACCGACGACAGGGGCGTGATCGGCTACTACATCTATCGGAACAACGTCAAGATAGGCACCAGCGCGACGACCTCCTACTCGGACGGCGGCTGCGTGCCGAGCACCACCTACACCTACGAGGTGAGCGCCTACGACGACTTCTTCAACGAGTCCGGCAGGAGCGACCCGGCGCAGGCCACCACGCCCGTCCCGTCGCCGCCGACAGTCCCGCAGAACCTGCGCGGCACCGGCTCGACCACCAGCAGCATCTCGCTGGCATGGGACGCCTCCACCGACAACATAGGCGTCGTCGGCTACAGGGTCTACCGGAACGGCGCGCAGGTGGGAACGACCGCCGGCACGACCTACACGGACACCGGCCTGAACTACACGACGTCCTACACCTACCAGGTGGACGCCTATGACGGCGTGCCGAGCTACTCGGCCAAGAGCGCATCCGTCGTTCTGAGCACGCAGACCCCGTCCTACTACACATGGACGCGCTCGACGAGCAACGCCGACTGCTACATCCGGAGCGGCGCCCCGGACGCCGCCGGTGACAACACCGCCGTGCAGACCGGCTGGAGCTCGACGACGACCATCGCGGCCCGCCGCGGCCTGGTTCGCTGGGACATGACCGGCGCGCCCGCTCAGGCCGCCGTCGTGAACGCCGCCGGAAGCGTGCGGGTGAAACTGTACTGCTACCTGCGCTCGTCGAACACCGCGAGGAACATTGACCTCCGCAAGGTCACCGCGGACTGGAACGAGGGGTCCGCCACCTGGAACAACATGGCGGCGAACTACTCGACCACGTTCGCCACCTGCTCGGTCGGCGCGGTGGGAGACTACACGTGGTCGTGGAACGGGTACACCGGCGGGCTGCCGGAGCAGAACCGCGGCGTCCAGGTCTACAACCAGGCCGAGACAGAGAACCTGATGGCGAAGATCTTCAACGACATGGAGAACTACGGCGCCGTCGGGATCTACCCGAGGCTCGAGATTGACTACTACGATATCGTCGCGCCGACGAACTGCACCATCAGCATCAACGCCGGGGCGGCTTACGCCACCAGCCGGTCCGTCACGCTGAACCTCTCCGCGTCGGACTTCCCGAGCGGGATGTCCCAGATGCAGTTCAGCGCGGACGGCGTGAACTACTCGACCCCGGAGGCATACGCGACCACCAAGAGCTACACGCTCCCGGCGGGCGACGGGCTGAAGACCGTCTACGTCAAGTACAAGGACGTCTCGGGCAACTGGTCCGCGGCCGTCTCCGACACGATAACGCTCGACACCTCTCCCCCGACGGGCGAGCTGACCATCAACGACGGCGACACCTACGCGTTCTCGAGCTCCGTCACGCTGGCAGTATCGTTCACCGACGCGGTTGAGATGCGCTTCAATAACGAGAACGGCGCGTGGAGCGCCTGGCAGGCCTACGCACCGACGAAGAGTTGGTCGCTGAGCGCGGGCGAGGGCGCGAAGACCGTCTACGCCCAGCTCCGGGACGCCGCCGGTAACGTCTCGACGGATACCATCAGCGACGGCATCACGGTAGTCGGCGCGGGCGGCACGATCTCGCAGGCGAAGGCGCTCTCGGACGGGCAGGCGGTCGTCCTGCTCGGCAAGACGGTCGTCGCGAACTTCGGCGGCACGATCTATGTCGAGGAAGCGGACGGCTCGTCAGGCATCCGGGTGGAGGCATCCGGCCCGGCCGTCGGGAACTCCGCCGACGTGGCGGGCGTCATCCAGACGAACGCGAACGGCGAGAGGTACGTCGCGGGCGCGACAGTCTCCGCGGGAGGCGCGGCGGCGATGCCGTTCGTGCCGCTCCTCAGAACGAGCGCTCTCGGCGGCGGCGCGCTGAACGCGTACACGATCGGCGTCACCGGCGGGATCAGCGTGAACAACATCGGCCTGCTGGTGAGCGTCGCCGGGAAGATCACCCGCGACGACGCCGGGTTCGCCTATGTTGACGACGGCTCGCTCGTTCAGGACGGCTCCGGCTGGATCGGCGTCCGCGTGGACAAGACCGGCCTGACGGCCGCCTTCACCGAGGGCAAGCAGTGCGTCATAACCGGCGTCAGCTCGATACTGAAGCAGGGCGAGGCGTACATACCCGTCCTGAGGCCGAGAAACGACGCCGACGCGGTGATATACCCGTAGAAACGGGAGTCAATCCGGCCCGCGCAATCCCGCGCGGGCCGCATCTCACCATGGCCGCCGGTGAAACGTCCCGGCGGCTGTTCCGCCTTGTACCGGAAAGGAGACCGACGTGAAGATGAGCAGACTGTGCGCGATGATACTCGCCGCCGCGGCGCTTCTGTGCGCGTCAGCGGCGTCCGCCGACACCGTGGGCCTGCGGTTCTACCTGCAGGACCGGATGAAGATGGTCCAGCGGGAAGTGCCGGCGGGCAAGAACCTCGTCGAGGCCGCCGTGCGCGGGCTCGTCGAGGGGCCCACCGTGGAGGAGAAGGTCCTCGGCTACACCTCGGCGATACCGGGCGGAACGACCGTCCTGGGCCTCGTGATCGGCGAGGAGAGCGTGGAGGTGAGCCTCTCCGCGGGAGTGCTCGCCGGGTTCGACGAGGGTGCGCTGGAGCTGATCTACAAGCAGTTCACCGCCACCCTGGGCGACTTCCCGAAGATCGCGCAGGTCAAACTGATGTACGACGGCAAACTGCTGTCGGAATACCTCCCGCCGGCCCCGACCGTCGGCGAGCCCGCGAAACCGCTCGTCAAGGGCATCACGGCGAGCGGCCTCGGCGGCCGGAACATCACTATCGGCCCGTCCCACGGGCGCTTCTGGAACGGCTCCGGCTGGTACTGGCAGAGGTCGGACCCGTGCGGGTTCGGCGAGGCCGTGCTCGAAGACACGAACAGCATCCGGCTGATGCAGTTCCTCTACCAGTACCTCACGCAGGACGGCGCGACGGTTCACGTTCCGAGGCAGCTCAATGAGAGCCACTGCTGCAACCCGTACGAGGGGCTTCCGTACTGGAAGATGGCGGCGTACTCGTGGCTGCGGTCGAACGGCCTGCCCTGCTCGGTGTGGGCGAGCTACACCGGCAACTGCGGCGAGGAGACGGCCGTCGGGCGGAGCAGCGACGACATCCGCGCGAGGCCGCTGTTCGCCGACTACCGGGGCTCGGAGATCTACATCGCCCACCACACCAACGCGGGCGGCGGCACCGGCATGGAGACCTTCCGCGACACGGCGATGGAACATCCCGAGCAAGAGGCCGCTAGCTACAACCTCGCCCTGGCGGTGCACAACAACACCCTGAACGCCATCTACGACATGTACGACGGCACTTTCGCCAACCGCGGCGTGAAGGACTCGGCCGGCGGCTTCGGCGAGATCCGCATCCCGAACCGGCCGGCCTGCCTCGTCGAGCTCGCCTTCCACGACAAGTGCGACAAGGACGCCCTTTATCTCATGGACGACTTCTTCCGGTCGGTGGCGATGTGGGGGATGTACAACGGCATCTGCTCGTACTTCGGGACTTCGCCGACGTGGGGCAAGTACTCCGACGAGTTCGTGAGCGACACCATCCCGGCCACCATGACGGCGGGCCAGAGCTACAGCGTCAGCATCACCTTCCGCAACCGGGGCGTCCTCTGGCGCGAGGGCAGGGCTTTCCGGCTGGGCGCGGTGGGCGACAGCGACCCGTTCACCGGCACCACCCGCCGGACCATCTCCGGCGACGTGAGGCCCGGGAACACGTACACATTCACGTTCACGATGACCGCGCCGGCGACGCCGGGTGTCTACACGACCGACTGGCGGATGGTTCGCGACGGAGTCGCCTGGTTCGGCGCCACCTGCTCGAAGAACGTCACGGTGAACAGCGCGGTCATAGACACCGAGCCGCCGACCGTCCCGACGAACCTCCAGGCGAGCGCGCCGAACATGACCCAGGTGAACCTGACGTGGAGCGCCTCCACCGACAACGTCGGGGTCGCCGGCTACAAGATCTACCGTAACGGCACGTACCTCACCAGCGTGACGGGCACGAGCTACTCGAACACTGGCCTGTCGAGCAACACGCCGTACAGCTACGCCGTCTCGGCCTACGACGGCTCCGGCAACGAGTCGGCCCAGTGCGCCCCCGTCTCCGCCACCACCTGGGCGCTGATCTACCAGGACGGCGTCGGCAGCCTGAGCGGGTGGACGGCGGACGTCGTCGCGGACGGCTCGACCCGCGGCCTGGCCTACGACGGCGGCACGAACCACGGCTCGTACACCGGGGCCGGGAGCGCCACCGCCACGGTGGGTACCGGCACCACGAACGGCTGCCTGAGCTACAGGGGCTTCGCGGCGCCGTTCACGAGCGGCAGGTACGAGGGCTACTTCTACGACTCCGCCGCCAACAACGACAGCCGGCAGGGGATGTTCGTGAGGGGCTACAACGGATCCTCGCTGGCGTTCTCGATCTACATCGGCACGTACTCGGCCGCGCCAGGGAGCTTCAGCACCTACTCCGCCGGGGTCTTCAACGGCTCGGCGTGGGTCTGGAACGGGCAGATCGTGCCGAGGGCCATCGGCTGGCACAAGTACCAGATTGACGTGCTGCCCTCCGGAAGCGGCGCGATCAAGTTCTACATAGACGACGCGCTGAAGGCGAGCCAGGACCGCTTCGGCAACCTGGAGACCTACGGCATATCGAGAAACAACATCGGGCACAACTACAGCGTCAACCAGCAGGGCTGGTTCGACGACCTGCGGTTCTCCGTACCCGTTCCGAACGCCCCGGTGATCGGCGCGGCCGCCGCGCAGAGCGCCTCCTCCATACGCTGGAGCTTCACCGACGCGTCGGACTGCGAGTCCGCGTTCTCCCTGCAGGACGGCGGGCACGTCGAGAAGGGGACCGCCGGCAAGAACGCCTCTTACATAGACGAGGGCGGGCTGGCCGCGAATACCCAGTACACGAGGCACATCCACGCGCGGAACGGCACGATCGAGGGCCAGCCCTCGGCGAGCGCGTCGAGGTACACGCTCTCGGTCGCTCCCACCACGTCCACGGTCGCTTGCGACCGCGCGTCGTCCACCGCCTACGCCGATCCGGCCTTCGTCTTCACGGCGGTCGGAGGGTTCGGCGCGGGCAAGGTACAGTACTACCGCTACGCATGGGACCAGAGCCCGACGCACGCGTGGACAGGCTCGGAGACTCAGTGGAGCGCCGGGACGCTTCCGCTCGCCGCGTCGTCGGCCGGGAGTTGGTACCTGCACGTGAGAGGTTACAACGCCGAGAACGCCGCGAACGGCTCGCTCGACCTCGGCCCGTACGTCTACGCCGAGCCGACCGGCACGATCGCGCAGGCGAAGGCGCTCTCGGACGGTCAGCAGGTCGCGCTGGCCGCCAAGACGGTCACGGCGAACTTCGGCGGCACGATCTACGTCGAGGAAGCGGACGGCTCGTCCGGCATCCGGGTGGAGGCATCCGGCCCGGCCGTCGGGAACTCCGCCGACGTGGCGGGCGTCATCCAGACGAACGCTAACGGCGAGAGGTACGTCGCGGGCGCGACGGCGGTCTCGGCCGGGGCGGGGGTCATGCCGTTCGTGCCGATGATGAGCGCGAAGCACCTCGGCGGAGGCGCGCTGAACGCGTACACGATCGGCGTCACCGGCGGCATCGGCGTGAACAACATCGGCCTGCTGGTGAGCGTGGCAGGCAAGATCACGCACGACGACACCGGGTTCGCCTATGTTGACGACGGCTCGCTCGTTCAGGACGGCTCCGGCTGGA
>JAGONM010000009.1:97198-117598 GCA_017993055.1 Armatimonadota bacterium | reverse complement strand
GGAGCGCGCGCAGAAGGCGAAGCGCGCCCGCCAGAAAGCCCTGGAAGCGCTGGCGGCATAGTGATGAAAATCAAGTCCGCGAGACACGAGCCCAAAACAAATGTACACACTCCAGCAGGAGTGACCTTCGATTGACGCAGTTCACGATTGCGGGTCGCGTGGTCGGTCTGAGCGAAACGCAGAATCTCGGGTCGGATTCCTCGCTGCGCTTGGGATGAGGGGTATGAGAAGGGATCGCCAGTGATCGTGAACTCCTACCTTCCATCTGCGATCCGGCTGGGCGACACACCAAGGGTCGCCCGCTTCACATATTGGACGCTCGGATTCCGATGTTCCCCATCACCCCCACCCACTAAGAGCCCGATAGCCGTGCGCAGTCGGGCTATTCGGTCCCGTCGCTACTCGTCAAGGGACTCGGGCGGCCCATCGGTCCCATTCTGAGCGTCTCGGGCATCCTTGTCTGCCTCGGCTTTCTCTTTGGCGTCTTCGACGGACCTCTGCATCTGCTCGAGCATCGCCCTGCCGAGTATCGTGACTGACTTCGAGAAAGTCCTCGGTTGGGCTTCCTGGGCTGCCAGGATAGTGAAACTGAATGTGTAAATGGACCCATTTGCGCCCGCCTCCGGCTTCGTCAAACGGATTCCGCCGTCCATGATATAGATACCGCCGAGTTCGTCGCTGATGATCGCGCTCAGCCGGTCCCACTGCGGGCCGCTCAACTGCGCGAAGCCGAGACCTGCGTCCGCGTTGAGCGCGCCCTTCTGCTGGTCGGACATGCTGCCGTAGAGCCGGAGTATCTCCCTGCTTCCTTCCCCGAAACCGGACTGCATGCTCAGCATCTGGAACCTGAACTCCGGCATCTCCATCATCGTGTTGGTGATCTGATCGTCGGTAAGCTCGGTTGCCAGGTCGCCCAGATCGTCCAGGGAGAACTCGCCGTTCTTCTGCAGGATATCACGATACCTGGCGATTGTGCTCTCCGGAATCTCGTAGGAGCGCTGAAGCGCCCAGTCGTCCGGCCGGAGTCTCAGAGTACTGTCGCCCAGCGTCCAGACGTACCCGGCCTTCTCCATGCCGACCAGGATTCGGTAGAGAGGTTGCTTGCCCGACTTGAGAAACATGCCCATCGGCATCGATCCGACGAACGACTCGAGCAGTACAGGCTTCCCGATCGCCTTGGACACCGCGATCACTTCCTTGCCGATCGATTCGGGGAGGTTGCTGAGGCCCTTCGTTATGTCCACCTTCGGGAGCTCATCTAGTTCCACCTCTCTCATGAACTCCGGATCGGTAGGCAGTTCTTTCTCGGTCGGAGATTCCCGCGCGAGCGTATCGGCGAAGAGATCCGGGCTGCTCATCTGCTCCTGAATGAACTTGCCAATCTCCTCTGCCTTCATCCCTTCCTCGACCGCAAGGAGCATCTTGCCGGACAGGTTGCCCATCAGCGAGTCCGAGCGAGCCAGAGGGAACATGCCCATCGGGATTCCGCCGAACATCGAATCCATCTCGGGCCCCATCTTGCCGCCGAGTTCTTCAGGGAGTCTCGCGTTGATCACTACCATCCCGCCGAAGCCGGCCGCAGCCATGTCCTGATCGCCGCCGAATGCCGTCATCGGCATTATGGTGAGCTGACTGGGAGTTAGGCTCGCGAACATGTCCTTAGCCTCCTGGTTCATCTGCCCGGACGTGCCCGCGAAGGCCATGTACCCGCCCATCGTGACATCCTTGGCCGCCTGCTGCAGATTCGGCGGGAGGTTCTCCAGTGAAATCGTCGTCTTCTTGCCTCGGAGCATGAGGTCGCGCTCGACTGGGAAGTTGTTCGCCATGTAGTCGAGCATCTGAGCATATCCTCGTCCGGCCTTCGTCCCGCCGAGGTAAGCCGTCCATGGATCCTTATCCTTTTCTTTCAGCGCCTCCTCCGGCGAGAGTTTCAGCGCCTCCAATGCGCTGTCTAGCGCGCCCTGGCGCATTGCGACCGACCGCTGTGCAACCTGCTCGCGCGCCGCACTCAGCATCTCGGACTCGAGTTGGCGGGCTTTCAGATCCTGCCAGTAGGTGTACGCCCACTCTCCCTCCTTGCCGCTCTTCGAGATGTAGAACCCGAGCAGCTTCGAGACTTCATCCAGGAGTATCCTGAGAGTGACGTCCTTCGCCTCGATCGTGACCTTCCGCTCCCGGACCTTCCAGTCGCGCGCTCCCGTCCCGGCCTTGATCTCGACTCCCGACTGCTCGAAAAGCTGCTTCACAACGTCATCCAGCTTCGTATGGACCACCGCGATGGTGACCTTCTTGTCGAGCCGGGGATCGGCGTTGTCCGTCACGGCATTAGCCCCGAATGTTCCGCCCGCCAGCATCGCTGCCAGCAGGACTACCCCCAGACATCGTGCGATCGTGCGTCCAATGCTCACTCTGGCTCCTCCTTCTTCTGCTTCTCCTCGGCGGCTTTCTTCCTCGCCGCCGTCATCTCATCCCGTTGCTTCTTCAGCAACTCGATCCCTCTCTTGCCGTAGATCGTTATCCGGTTGGGCAGGACGCGGAGTTCCGTCTCATCTGCTACCTGAACGCTGATCTGGAAATCATAGTGATGCACCGATCCCTGCGTCTCCGCCGCATTCAAGTCCGGCTTCAAGAGCACGCTTCCATCCTGCACGTAGACGCCACCGAGCGCGTTGGAGATCGCGCTGCCGACTCGGTCCCACTGCTCCGTCGTGAGTTGTGAGAACGGCAATCCAGCCTCAGTCCTGAGAGCCGACTTCTGCTGAGCGGTCAGCGACGCGTAAAAGCGTAGGATGTTCTTTCCCTCGGTAAGGTCTCCGAAGACGAGGTTCATCCACATGAAGTCGGGGTCTGCAAGCAGCGTGTTCCCGATCTGCCCGTCGGTGAGATCCAATGCAATCTTACCCACATCGTCCAGAGTGAGCATGCCCTGCTTGGCGAGCAAATCCCTATAATAAGCCAGATAGCCCTCCTGGATCTCGTACGATCTGCGGAGCGCCCAGTCGCGCGGGCGTACTCGAAGCGCATCGTCGTCGAGTTCCCAGGTGAACCCTGTCTTCTCCAGGCCGATGAGTACCTTATACAGCGGCTGCTTGCCCGGACGGATGAACAACGATGGGGGCAGCAACCTGGGGAATGACTCCAGCATCACCGGGGCTCCGATGGCCTTGGATATCAACGCCAGCGTCTTCCCCGTGTTCTCCGGTGTGTCGCTCAGTTCACCGGGCACGCCGGCGACGGCGGGGACAACCTCCTTGTCTATCTCGACTTCGCGAGTCATCCTCGGATCGGTCGGCGGCGTCGTCTCCGTCGGCGAATCCTCTTGGAGCAGCGAGGCGAGCATCTCCGGGCTCTGCAGTTCCTCGTTCAACTTCTTGCCGGCCTCATCAGTGCTCGCGCCGGCATCAATCTCAAAGAGGAATCGCCCGACCATGTCGCAGATCCTGGCATCCGGATCAGCAATCAGGAACATTCCCATTGGGTTTCCCAGGCCGAGCGGGCCGTCGCTACTGGCGGGTGGGTCGCCGGGCTTCAGGCCGGTGATAACGACCAGTCCGTTGAGACCGAGCACCCCGGCCTCGTAGTTGTCCGTCTGGCTTACCGGGAGGATACCGAACTGGTAGGGAACGAGATCGGTTAGGGCAGGTCCTTGTCCATCCCTCGCCTGACCGGCGACGATTCCGCCTGATGCGGCGTCGATCGCCGCTTCCTGCATACCCGGGGGAGAGGAATCGAAGCTGATAACGGCCCGCTGGCCGCGCATTAGCAGTTCCTTCTCGGTCGGGAAGTTGCCGAGCGACGACAGCAACTGCGCCCATCCCCTTCCGGACTTGGTTCCGCCCATATAGGCGAGGAGCGGATCCTCGCTCTTCTTCTTGAGCGCCTCCTCCGGCGTGAGCTTCAGGGCGTCAGTGGCTTGACTGATCGCCGACTCGCACATCTTCCGGGCGCGTTGAGCGGCGGCTTCCTTCTCGGCGCTAAGCATCTCGGACTCCAGAGTGCGTGCCTTCAGGTCCTGCCAGTAGAGGTACGCCCACTCATCCTCCTTGCCGCTCCTCGAGAGGTAGAACCCGAGCAGCTTCGATATCTCCTTCATCAGCGTTCCGAGTTCGATGTCCATCGCCTCGATTGTGACTCTCCGC
This sequence comes from Armatimonadota bacterium, assembly GCA_017993055.1. Lineage (NCBI taxonomy): Bacteria > Bacillati > Armatimonadota > Armatimonadota bacterium. Next base: position 113,459 of record JAGONM010000009.1, on the reverse strand, counting down.
TCCCGGACCTTCCAGTCGCGCTCTCCGCTTCCCGCCTTGATGGTAACCCCGGTCTGATCGGTGAGCTGCTTGCAGACGTCCTCGAGCTTCTCGTGGCTCACTTCGAGCGTTACCTTCTGGTCCAGTCGGGGGTCAGGCTTCTCGACGGCGGTCTGGGTTGCGGCGCTCCCGGTCGTAACCAGAACCAACAGCAGAGCGGCGATGTATCGCATGGTTTCTCCTCTTCTGAAAAGTTGTGTCCATGTGAGTTTCTACAGGATAGACGGGTTTCACTGCACTATTGTTGCGCTGAAATACCACAATTCAGGCCGGAATGAGGATTAGGAATCGGGAAAAAGTGGTAAGGATATGGTTGAGGATGCGCAAGACGCAATGGAGTGCTCACCACAAGGTGTAAGCGGGTCTCGGCCCGATACCGCGTTGAAGAACCTTAGAGGAGCTACTCGATATGGCGACTGTGCTGTCTCAGGAATCCCGCCCGGACGAATGCGAACTCACCCGGCGCGAAGTGGAAGTCCTGTCCCTGCTGTTTCAGGGCAAGTCTACCCAGGAAGTGGCGGACATGATGTTCGTCAGTAAGCGGACGGTTGACTATCACCTGTGCAGGATATTTGAGAAGTTGAACGTGTCCAATCGGGTCCAGGCCATCCTGCGAGCCGCTCAGATGGGTCTGGTGGAAGCCCCTCCCGCCAACTGATGGCCTCAGCCCTGCGCATCGGGAGGCATCTCTCCCACGATCACAGTCGCTCTTGTCTTGGCCCCATTTCGAACGACGACGAGCGCCAGTCGGTCGCCTATCTTCAGGTTCTGCACGATCTCGTCGAGTTCGCCGACGGCCTTTATCGGTTTTCCGGCTGCCTCGACTATGATATCCCCGGTCCGAAGGCCGGCTTCCTCTCCGGCGTAGCCTCGGTAGACCTGGATGATCACGCCTTCCGTGTACTGGACTCGCAGGTATCTTGCCAGCCTCGGGCTCGCATCGGCATAGACGAACCCGACCCACGGGCGGATGACCCTGCCGTTCTTTATCAACTCCGGCACGACCCTTCCGATCGTATCGGACGAGATGGCAAACCCGAGTCCTTGACCGTAGGGGATTATTGCTGTGTTCATGCCCACCACCTTGCCGTCAATGTCGCACAGTGGGCCGCCGGAGTTCCCTGGGTTGATCGCCGCGTCGGTCTGAATGAGGTTCTCCATCTCCCGACCGTCCGGTGCCTTCAAGCGCCTTCCCGTTGCGCTGATAACCCCTACCGTAACCGTGCTCTGGAATCCGAACGGGTTGCCGATTGCTATAGCCCAGGAGCCGATAACCGGGTCGCCGTTGACCGAGAGCTTCGCCGACGGCAGGCCCTTCGCCTCGATCTTCAGCACTGCGATGTCGCTTGTCCTGTCTCGGCCGACTAGTTTTGCCTCGTACTGCTTCTTGTCCGGCATGGTGACGGTGACCTGGTCGGCCCCGTGGATCACATGTTCGTTCGTAACGATGTAGCCGCTCGCCCCGTCGAAAACCCACCCGGAGCCTTGGCCCTGCTGAGGTTGGGGTTCGCCGAAGAACTCGGAGAACACGGTTAGCCTGGGGCGGGTGACCGTGTCAATGTTGACAACCGCCGGGCCAACCGTCTGCACGGCCTTCACGACGGCTGACTGCGACTCCGCGCTCACCTCGGGCACGGCGGTCAGCGCTGCCGTCGGTGTCGCGATGAGTGCCGTCACCAACGCGGCGGTGCAGAGGGTTCTCGTCGGTCTTATCTTCATGTCAGCCACCTCAACTGGATGATTCGATTCACTCTATCTGTACGATTGGCGGGAGTCTGGGGTTTCATGCCGACGCCAGACGGGGAGGCCGCTCATGCGGCCTCCCCGTTCCGTGTGTCGTCAGACCAGATCCGCCTACGGCGGAGGTATGATCAGCCTCAGGTCGTCGGCGTAAGTCACCATCCAGTACCCATGCCACGGTTCGAGTTCGTTGTACACGGCCCAGTCGTCATCCAGGCCGATTTCATAGAGACCCTGCGTGTAGGTGTCCCAGCCGTACAGCGTGCTTGACACCCAGCCGGCGTCGCGCGCCTCGGCCAGCGACCGCGTCTGTGGCTCGGCGGCGTTCGGGTTGAACACTTCGCAGTTGCCCCATCCCTGCGCCGTCAGGAACGGGTAACCGATGATCGTCCATGCGCCGCTCGGATTCAGGTACGCGTGCGGAAGCATGATCGTTCTCGCAGTAGTCTGCAGCCTGCCGCTCACTCTTAGCACAGGTTCGGTCGGTGAGTCGAGCCAGTAACCGTAGTCCGGGCTGACCGGCCCGAAAGCCGCGCTCGTCATTGCGTCGTATTGCCCCAGGCTCTGCGTCTCATTGTCCCAGTTGTAGAGGTTGCCGTCGTAGTTGACGCCTTTCATCACGACCGGTGGTGTCGGATGCGCGGGCTCGATGGGCAGCGACATCAGGCTCCATCCGGCGGGCATCGGCGGCATCGCGATCTCGTTCGGCGCGACCAGCTCGCCGACCGTGACCAGCTCATAGCCTTGCGCCAGAAGCGTCGGGACTACTGTGGCGATGGAGTTCTCCGTCGTCTCCAGCGTGCAGTGATAAAGTATCACCGCGCCGTTCTGTGCATTCGAGAGCGTCCGCTGGATGATCTCCGAGGTGGGCGCAAGCCATCCGGCATCGCCGGTGTCCACCGTCCAGAACACGTGACGGTAGCCCTCCTCAGCCGCGACCTGGAGCACTCTGGAATCTCGTGCCCCAAACGGTGCACGGAAGAACGGCCTGGTCCGGTTGCCGGTGAGATTGTACACGAACTCGTCGCAGTCGCGGAGCTGCTTTCGTATCAAGTCGTCGGTCAGGTCCGTGAAGTTGGGGTGCTCCCAACTGTGGTTGCATACCTGATGCCCGTCGTTGGTGGCTATCTGCCAGAACGCGGGCGTCATCTGCGCGACCTCGCCCGTGACGAAGAACGTGCACTTGACTCCGTACTGTCTCAGGATGTCCAGTATTCCCGTGCGGACGTTCTGCGTTCCTGCATCGAACGTCAGGCACATCTGCGGCCGCGTAGTGCTGTGTGTTGCTATCTCGCCGTAGTCCCTCCCGTCGGATGCATCCCAGTCCTCGTTGGAGTATGTGGATTGTCCGGTGGGACTGGCTGCCCTCACCCGGTAGTAGTAGTCCTGAGCCGGGTTGACGCTCATGTCGCTGTATGAGGTGGCGCCGGCGGCGACGGTGGCGATCTCGCGGAATACGCCGACATTCCCGGTCTTTCTCTCGATCTTGAACCCGATTTCGTCCGAAGAGTTGTCCACCCAGTTGAGATCTATCTGCGTTCCCGATACAGCCACGACTTCGAGGTCGGATGGGGCGCGCACGCCGAGCGTGACGGCCGAAGCCTCGTTGGAGTACGCGAATCCGCCCTCCTGGTAAGCCGCTACGGTGAAAAGGTACGGCTGCCCTGATTGGAGATCGGTTACCGTGTATGTCTGCGTGCCGGCCGCAAGATTCGTGACAAACATGTACTCGCCGCCGGGCACTTTCTTCTCGACTCGGAAACCAAACTCGTCGCCCGACATGTCAATCCAGTCGAGTTGCACGCTGGACTCGGAGAGGGGCGTCGCCTGCAGATTGGCCGGCGGAGTCGTGGTAGCCACGTTGTGGTTGAGGTTGCCGTACACGTAACCGTCCCAAGAGGGGATGACGACACTGCCGGTACCGTCTATCGCCGGTGACGAGAAGATGCTGCCCTGGGTGAGATGCCACCACTTCCTTGTCCCGTCGGGGTTCAGTGCGTAGAGAAAACCATCCCAGGCTCCGAAATAGATCGTGCCGTCGGCGCCGACTGCGGGTGACGAGCGGACGTCGAAGCCGGTCGTGTAGTGCCACTTCTCGGTGCCGTCCGGGTTCACGGCGAACAACTTGTTGTCGTTGCTGCCGATGTAGATCGTGCCGTCCGGGCCGAGAGCGGGCGATGAAGGGGTCTTCGAGGCGAGCTGTATGATCGCGAAGTTCCATATCTTGGCCCCGGCCGAACTGATGCAGTAGAGGTTGAGGTCGAGCGAACTGACATATATCCGCGATCCGTCGGGGCTGATAGCGGGCGTTGACGATACGTTCGCACCGGTCTGGTACTGCCACTTGACCGTGCCATTGGGGTTGATTGCGTTGAGGCACTGGTTGCTGCCACCGATGTATATCGTGCCGTCCGACGCCACAGCCGGCGAAGTCATGGCGCATCCGCCGATAGTTCTACGCCACTTCAAGGTGCCGGTGGCGTTCAGTGCGTACAGGTATCCATCGGACGATCCGCAGTACACCGTCCCGTCCGGGCCGATGGCGGGGCTGCTCTGGATGCCGCCGCCCGTCGTATAGGCCCATTTCTGGGTGCCGTTCGAATTGAAGGCATACAGCTTGTTGTTGCCGGAGCCGATGTAGATCACGCCGTCACTTCCGATGGCGGGGCTAGAACGCGTACTCGACCCGATCGACGACCGCCACTTCAGCGTGCCGTTCGAGTTGATGGCGTAGAGATAAGTGCTCCCGCCTACGTACACCGTACCGTCCGTTCCGACCGCGCACGACGAGAGCAGGCTCCCGCCGATGTAGTACTTCCACGGAGTGCCGGTCGGCGTCGGGGCCGGGTACTGGCTTCTCGCCGAGTGATACAGGTCGTGCCGGAACATCGGCCAAGGGGAGTCTGCCAGCGCGCCGAACGCGCAGCCGCACAGCGTGACGAGCGCCAGGCCTGAAACGACTGTTGCGGATAGCGCGGATGATCTCTTCATGGGTGGAAAAACCTCCTCGCGTATGATGCCTTTGAAGCGACTGCTAGGGATCGGAGCCCGGCGGCGCCCGAGGATACCCTGGGGGAGAGGGAATATCACAAAAAGAGTACACGACTTTCGCGATTCTGTCAACTGTTAACGACTGCTGCAACTCCTCTCATGCGCGAATATCCCGCAAGAGGACTCTTCGTGTCTCCGTCGAAACAATACCGTGGAACGAATGAAGACACAGGAGGAGCGACGACAATGCCGAAACAGCCGATCAAAACGCCGAGAGCTCCTGCCGCCATCGGGCCCTACTCCCAGGGCGTGAGGGCAGGGGGGTTCATCTTCATCTCCGGGCAGATACCGCTTGACCCTGCGTCTGGTGAGCTTGTCGAGGGTGATGTGTCCCAGCAGTCCGACCGCGTGATGCGGAACATCCGCGCGATACTCGATGATTCCGGCGCGACGATGGAGGATATCGTCAAGACCACCATCTTCCTGGCCGACATGGATGACTTCGCCGCCGTGAACGAGGTCTACGGCCGGTACTTCAGCTCCGAGCCGCCCGCCCGCGCGACGGTCCAGGTCGCCCGCCTGCCGAAGGAAGTCCGCGTCGAGATCGAGGCGACTGCGTGGGTGGGGGAGTAGGGTGTTGGGCGTTGGCGGCCGACCTGTGCATCTCATAGGATAGAATCGGAGACAAATGAGATGAAAACCTACGATGTTGCGCCGATGGATCTGTTCATGAAGATAGTCACGCTGTTGGTGTGCGTACTGACCGTGGCCTTCGTCGTATGGGGAGTCGTGCAGCCTGCTGAACGCGGGACACTCCTGGTCGCCGCATTCCTGCTGATCCTCATCTGGACCTGCTGGCAGATCGCCCCGAAGCGGTATGACCTGACGGATGACTCTCTTGTCATCGTTCGAGGTTGGCCGTTCAGGGACATCCCGATACCGGTCGCCAAGATACTCGATGTCTGTCCTGTGAAGCTATCCTCGTTCACGACCCTGCGCACGTTCGGAGTGGGAGGGCTATTCAGCGCCTCCGGTTGGTTCTGGAACAAGGACATCGGCAGCTTCTTCGCTGAGATCACGAACGGTCATCGCACCGTGCTGATCGATGCCGGTAGGAAGTACGTCATCAGTCCCGAAGACCCCCACGAGTTCGTTCAAGACATACAAACTAGAACCACATCTTAGTTCCCCGGCGGTTGAAACCGCGGCAACGACTACACGTAGTGTCCCTTCGGACACTACAGATCCCAGTCCACGGAGGTGGACTTCGTGCCCTTCTAGCCGTGACTTCAGTCGCCTGGGCCGAGGCACGCCGCCGACCCGCAATCGCCCGGCTCCTTGAAGTGCCTCTCCTCCTTCCCGTATAATGTCCCCGGTGATGGACTCTAGTACTCCACCACTCCAATACTCCACTCGCCCGAGGAACAACATGGCCGACAAGATGGAAAGCATAGTAGGTTTGTGCAAGCGGAGGGGGATCATCTTCCCTTCGAGCGAGATATACGGGGGCATCGGCTCCACCTGGGATTACGGACCCGTCGGCGTCCTGCTCAAGAACAACGTCAAGGCCGCATGGTGGAGGGCGATCGTCCAGGAGCGCGACGACATGGTCGGCCTTGATGCAGCGATCCTCATGCACCCGGATGTCTGGAAGGCGAGCGGACACATCACGTCGTTCAACGACCCGATGGTTGACTGCAAAAAGTGCAAGCGCCGGTTCCGCGCCGACCACCTGGTCGAGTCCATGGCGAAAGAAGAAGACGCTGTCGAACGCACCGCCGAGCAGCTCAAGGACCTGGAGAAGGCGCTCGAAGGCATGAAGTGCCCGGAATGCGGCGGCGAACTGACTTCGATGCGCCAGTTCAATCTCATGTTCAAGACCTTCATGGGCCCGGTCGAGGACAGCGCGGCGGTCGTCTACCTGCGCCCTGAGACTGCGCAGGGCATCTTCGTCAACTTCAAGAACGTCCAGGCGGCCACGCGCAAGAAGCTCCCGTTCGGCATCGCGCAGATCGGCAAGTCGTTCCGCAACGAGATCACCCCCGGCAACTTCACGTTCAGGACCCGCGAGTTCGAGCAGATGGAGATAGAGTTCTTCACCCGCCCAGAAGAAGCCGAGCAGTGGTACAACTATTGGCTCGATGAGCGGTTCAACTGGTATGTGAAGCACGGCATCAAGAAGGAGAACCTCCGTCTTCGGCCCCACGGCGAGGACGAACTGGCGCATTACGCCCGGGCCTGCTCCGACGTGGAGTATCTCTTCCCGATCGGTTGGAGCGAGTTGGAGGGGATCGCCAACCGCACGGATTTCGACCTGAAGGCGCACATGGATGAGAGCGGAAAGGACCTCAGCTACTTCGACGAGACCACGAATGAGCGCGTCGTGCCCTACGTGATCGAGCCGTCCGGCGGGGTTGACCGTACTCTCCTCGCGTTCCTATCTGATGCCTACGAGGAGATCGAAGGTGGTCGGGGTGATGCCGGCGCCGAGGTCGAGACCGTCCTGCGTCTGAACCCGAGACTCGCTCCGTACAAGGCCGCGGTCCTTCCGCTTGCGAAGAAGGGCGGACTCCCCGAGGTCGCGCAGGATCTTTGCAGGGAGATCAGCAAGTGCTACAGCGCCGACTACGATGAGGCCCGAAGCATCGGACGCCGATACCGCCGCCAGGATGAGGTCGGTACTCCCTGGTGCATCACGGTTGACTTTGATACCCTGGAGGACCAGGCGGTTACTATCCGCGACCGGGACACGATGGAGCAGGTGCGCGTCTCCCTCCCGCAGGTCAAGAACTGGCTCAGGGACAAGATGGATGAATGCGCCTAGCGTGTCAGGAGTCGTTCCGGGAACCAAACGGCTCTGAGACCCGTATCACAGGTAGCAGGTGACGACAAGTACCAACCAGATCCTGCTGATCGAACAAGAGTCATCATCTTTGCTCCTTTCGTGGCGGATTTGCCGGCAGGATGCCGGCGCACAGGACTGAGCCCGACTGCATAGCGCAGTCGGGCTTTTTTTCGCGCCTTCTGTCTATTGCAGTATCCGGCGCGGGGCGTTATTATCTATCAGTGTTTTCCGGTATACGGCGATGACGGCGAAACCGGAGCCCATGCATCTCTCAGAAGACAGCGCAGGAGAGTGACGAATGCAGTCCGGAGTCTGGGCTTCGATCAGGAAGATACTGGTAGGCGCTCCTTTGCCCACCTGGCGAGCCGTTCACGAGCGGCTGCCCAAGGTCTTGGCGCTTCCGATATTCGCGTCCGATGCGCTGTCTTCCGTGGCGTATGCAACGGAAGAAATCCTGCTGATCCTGGTGCTTGCCGGCCCCACGGTACTCACCTCGCCCACGGTCGCGTATGTGTCCCTTGCGATTGTGGCACTGCTCTGGCTAGTTGCCACGTCCTATCGGCAGACGATCTACGCCTATCCCTCGGGCGGTGGAGCGTACATAGTAGCCAAGGACAACCTTGGCGACACCCCCGGCCTCATCGCGGGTTCTGCGCTGACCATAGACTACACCCTGACGGTGGCAGTCAGTATTGCGGCGGGTGTAGCCGCCTTTGTCTCCGCGTACCCGGCCTACGAGCATCATTTGGTGCTGCTGGCGTTATTGGGCGTCACACTCCTGACGATCGGCAACCTCAGAGGCGTTCGCGAATCCGGTTTCCTGTTCGCGCTGCCGACCTATGTGTTCGTGATCAGCATGCTCATGCTCATCGCGGTCGGAGTGTATCGGGTCTCGACTGCGGGAATAGTGGCCCATACGGCCAGTGAGGTGCAGTCTGTTCCCGTCGTGCATGCGTTCACGCTCTTCCTCATCCTCAGGGCGTTCTCTGGCGGATGTACCGCCATGACCGGCACGGAAGCGATCAGCAACGCAGTCCAAGCCTTCAAACCGCCGGAAGCCCGCAATGCGGCCATCACCCTGATGATCATGGCGGTGATACTCAGCCTGCTCTTCGCGGGCATCAGTTTCCTCGCCTACCATAGCGGGGTGATCCCGGTCAGTCACGAAGACGCATCCCGGTCCTACGAAACCGTCGTATCCCAGATTGCGCGGGCGACCTTCGGGACCACGTGGTTCTACTATCTGGTCCAGTGGGCGACGGTGGTCATTCTTCTGCTGGCGGCCAACACGAGCTATGCAGGCTTCCCGAGATTGGCGTCCATCATGGCGCGGGACCGCTTCATGCCCAGACAGCTCTACAACGTCGGCGACCGCCTGGTCTTCTCGAACGGCATCTTCCTTCTGTCTACGCTTGCGGGGCTGCTCATCGTCGTGTTCCGCGGCAGCACCCACGCGTTGATCCCGCTGTACGCGGTTGGGGTCTTTCTGTCGTTCACACTCTCGCAGTACGGCATGGCCGTGCGTTTCCGAAGGCTGCGCGAGCCCGGTTGGCGCACCAGGGCCGCACTGAGCATCGTCGGTGCCGTCGCCACCGCGATCGTTACGGTCGTACTATCCGTGACGAAGTTCGTCGAGGGTGCGTGGATCGTCATCATCCTGATCCCCCTGCTCGTCCTCGTTTTCTGGAAGATTCACAGGCACTACATTGCCGTCGGCAGGCAGCTCAGGCTCAGCGACGAGGACTCGTTCGAGGTGACGAAGAACACCGTGCTCGTGCTGACCCCCTCGGTCCACAAAGGGGTGCTCTCCGCGCTCGAGTACGCGAAATCGCTGTCCGCCGACGTTCGCGCGATTCATCTCGAGACCGACCCGCTCGATACGCAGTTGATGATAGAACGTTGGGACCGCTGGGGTGGTGGCATTCCGCTCGTCATTCTTGAGTCGCCTTACAGGTCGCTTATAGGCCCGCTTCTGGAGTATCTTGACGAGGTCAAGGGCGAGAGGGAGAACTACAGGGTCACTGTCGTCATACCGGAGTTTGTGTCCGCGAAGTGGTGGCACAAGCTGCTTCACAATCAGTCCGGCATGATGCTGAAGATCGCCCTGTTGTTCCGCAGGGATATTGTGACCGCCAACCTGCGCTACTATCTCTCCGAATAACGGCTCATCAGAAGCGCGGCTTGCCTCGGACGTTTGAGGTCGGTTATCATGGGATTGCGGTCCAGCGCCGACGTGTGTATCTACACGCGCCATCCGCGCATCGGCGAGACCGAGACACGAGCATTCGATGTGGAACCTCGTTCGAAAGCTGCTGATTGGCACCCCCCTGCCCTCATGGCGGGCCGTGCATGAACGTCTGCCGAAAATCCTCGCCCTCCCGATTCTTGCGTCCGACGCGCTCTCGTCGGTAGCCTACTCGGGCGAGGAACTGCTAATCGTGCTCGTCCTTGCGGGAACCATCGCCATTCACTCTCCTTCGTTCATGTGGCTGTCCATCGCCATCGTGACGCTCTTGGCGATAGTGGCGACCTCATATCGTCAGACCATCCACGCATATCCCTCCGGCGGTGGAGCATACACGGTAGCCAAGGAAAACCTCGGCACGGGGTATGGCCTTGTCGCCGGCGCCTCTCTCGTCGTAGGTTATACTCTGACGGTTGCGGTCAGCATCGCCGCCGGGGTGTCGGCGCTCATATCGGCGTTTCCTGAGTTCGTTGAGTACCGCGTGCACCTGGGCATCGTGGGAATCGCCGTTATCACGCTCGGCAACCTGAGAGGCGTGCGCGAGTCGGGCCTGCTTTTCGCCATGCCCACCTACGTGTTCATCGCGAGCATGATCACGTTGGTGGTTGTGGGCATATACCGCCTCGAGACCGGCGGTCTCTTCGTGCCGAGCAGTCAGATGCACCCCCCCGCGGTTCAGGGCCTCACTCTGTTCCTCATACTCCGCGCATTCTCAGGAGGGTGCGCGATCATGACGGGTACCGAGGCGATCAGCAACGCCGTGCCGAACTTCAGACCGCCCGAGAGTCGGAATGCCGCTACTACTCTCACCACGATGGCGGTGATCCTTAGCATCATGTTCATAGGCACGAATTGGGTTGCGTGGAAGACAGGCGTCATTCCCGTCCACGATCAGACGGTCATATCGCAGATCGCGCGGGCGGTCTTTGGCACGACAAAGTTCTACTATGTGCTTCAGATAGCTACGGTAGCTATCCTGATTCTTGCGGCCAACACCGCCTACGCCGGCTTCCCTTGGCTGGCTTCCGTCATGGCGCGCGACCGCTATATGCCGAGACAACTCTACAACGTTGGCGACCGGCTGGTATTCTCTAACGCGATCCTGTTACTCTCCTTGATGGCTGCCGCGCTCATCGTACTGTTCAGGGGCGATACCCACAAGCTGATACCGCTGTACGCCGTGGGCGTGTTCCTCTCGTTCACGCTCTCGCAGGCCGGCATGGTCAAGCACGCTGCTCGGGAACGTCATGACGGCTGGCGGCGCGGCGCGGTGATAAGCCTGATCGGCGCGGTCGTGACCGGGGGGGTCACGTTGGTTGTCGGTGTGACGAGGTTCATGGGCGGCGCGTGGATTGTAATCGTGCTCATCCCGCTGATCGTGTATCTTCTCGTGAAGATGCACGATCACTACGTATCGTTGGGTGACCAACTGCGGCTGACCGACGATGACAGCTTCGTGCCGATGAAGAACACAGTGATCGTGCTCACGCCATCCCTGCACAGAGGAGTACTGCCCGCGCTGGAGTATGCGCAGACGATGTCCGGCGACGTGCGAGCGATCCATATCGAGACCGACCCGATTGACACGCGGCTGATGATCGAACGCTGGGACCGATGGGGTGGAGGAATCCCGCTTGTCATTCTGGAATCGCCTTACAGGTCACTTCTTGCCCCGCTGATGGAGTATCTCGAGGAGGTCAAGGTCGAGCGGAATAATCACCGCGTGACCGTGGTAGTCCCGGAGTTCGTTCCCGCGAAATGGTGGCACAAGATACTTCACAACCAGTCGGGGTTCCTCCTGAAGATCGCGCTGCTCTTCCGGCGCGACATCATCACCGCCAACGTGCGCTACTACCTGGAGAGATAGCCGGATGATCATACAATCGAAGGGCGATGTCATAATCCTGCGCGGCATGCTGACCGAGAATCACTGGCCGGCGCTGAAGTCCGTGGTGAGTCTCCTTCTCAAGCGCCACCCGGCCGGCGTGATCGTGGACGGTGGCAACCTGACTGAAGTTACTCAGGCTGGAGCCCGCACCTTTCTCGATGCCAGCGAGTACATCGAGTCGCAGAATGCGCGCGTGGTCGTCGCCGGACTCTCAGCGGATATTATTCGCGAGATCAGCGGCGTGCCGGGGATTCGGTCGGGACTGCCGCTGGCGGCGACCGTTGAAGAGGCCCGGGCCTCGCTCGCCGTCAGCGGCGCTGAGGCTCTGCCTTCCGCTCAGCGCAGGCCGGTCGTGCTCATGCCGTTAGTCGGCGACTGGCGCAGAGCCGCTGACTACGCGGTCGCTCAGGCGGCGAAGCTGAAGGCCGATATCCACCTCCTGTACGTGATCGAGGTGCCCCGCGCCCAACCGCTCGGCGTTCCTCTGCCCGATGCGGAGAAGAGGGCGGAGCGGGTGCTGTCCGAGGGGGAGGCCATTCTTAGAGATCACGGATTCGCGACCCGGAAGCTGAGCACCAGGGCGCGGGTAGCCGTGGAGGGCGCCGCCAGGTTCGCGGCAGAGAGCGGGACGAGGCTCTTGGTGATGGCATTCGACGAAGCTGATTTCGCGGCCGCGTCAATGCAGCAGGATATCTTCGGGGCCGCATGTCGCGACGTGCACTGCGAATCGGCAGTGATCTGTGTCGCTTCCGAGCGACAGGACACGACCCCCACCGTGCTCTTCCCTATGGTCGGCTCATGGCGGACGGGCGTGCATTTTGTCGGAAGGCAGGCGTCGGAGACGGGGATTGACGTGGATTTGCTCTACGTGATCTCAGTTCCGAGGGCGATGTCTCTCGACGCCTCAATGCCCGAACAGGAACGCGAGGCCGCCGCGATCTTCGACGAGGCCGAGCGCTCCCTGAAGCAGTATCGCCTTCCCGTGAGGCGGGTCCTCATGCGCTCCCGCGACGCGATGGAAGGCATCGCCAGGCACGCCGCCGCCTCGAAGCCTATCTCGATAGCCGTATCCTACGAACGATCACAGCTCGATCAGTCGTTCACTCGAGATCAGACCGTCGGCGCGATCTGCAGGGAAGCTCCGGCGGATGTGATCATCATCTGTCCGCCTAAGGAGAATAAGCCATGATAAGGCTCTCGATCGCCCTGATAGTCGCTGCTGGTGTAGTCTCCACCGCATACTGTGCTGACCGTTCGGAGTACGGCGGATACAAGGGCGTGACATCAAAGGCGACCGGCTTCTTCCGCGTCGAACAGACAAGCGGTCGCTGGTGGTGCTTCGATCCGACCGGGGCCGCTTTCTATGCCGTCGGCACCGACCATTGCAACTATAATGTCCACTGGTGTGAATCGCTTGGATACGCCCCCTACGCCCGAAACGTCCGCGAGAAGTTCAGCGACGACGAATCTGCCTGGGCGAAGTCGGCGACCGACCGCTTGAAGCAGTGGGGGTTCAACGCCCTCGGCGCGAACAACTCGCCGTCGACGCGTGGCAGGGGACTCGCCTACATGGGCTTCCTCGGGATGGGCTCGGAGTATGCCGGCAAGGATTCCATCGTGCCGAAAGTCCACTGGACCGGCTATCCGAACGTCTTCAACCCAGCGTTCTTGAAGCACTGCGAGGAGAAGGCGCAGAAGGAATGCGCGCCGAGCAAGGATGATCCGTGGCTCTTCGGTTGGTTCATAGACAACGAGCTCGAGTGGTTCGGCAAGGACGGCTCGGACACCGGAGTCGCCACCGAGGCGATCAAGTGTCCTGCGGCGAATGAAGGCAAGAAGGCGCTGGTCGGCGTGCTCAAGAAGAAGTACCCGACCATCGAGAAGCTGAACGCTGCGTGGGGCACGTCGCTCAATAGCTGGGACGACGCCCTGGCCTCGGTGGAATGGAAGGAGCAGGCGAATGAGGCGGTCATTGCCGACAAGATCGAGTTCCTGCGGCTCTGCGCCGAGAAATACTTCTCCATCACCACCGCCGCCATCCGCAAGGCCGATCCGAACCACATGATCCTTGGCTGCCGGTTCGCGGGCAACGCGCCGCCCGTCTGGGACATCGCGGGCAAGTACTGCGACATCGTGAGCTTCAACATCTACGGCCAGGTTGATCTCGACAAGCTGGTCCCGATCGGCCTGGAGGAGACGCTCTCCAAGTGGCACGGCGAGTGCAAGCGCCCGATGATGGTCACAGAGTGGAGCTTCCCGGCGCTCGATGCGGGCCTGCCGTCGGTCCACGGCGCGGGTATGAGAGTCCGCACCCAGGCCGACAAGGCGAAGTGCTTCGAGGTCTACCAGAAGACGTTCTTCGCCCTGCCGTTCATGGTCGGGAGCGACTACTTCATGTGGGTGGACGAGCCCGCGCTCGGCATCCATCCGAACTTCCCGGAGGACAGCAACTACGGCCTGGTGGACGTGAACGACGATGTCTGGGAGATCTTCACCGAGGCCGTCGCCCGCGTGAATCCTCTCGCGTACGACATCCACTCCGGCAAGACCGCCGATGTCGGAATCAGAACCATCGACGCATCCGATGACGGCAAGCGGCTGGCACTTCAGGTCGCGAACTCGGGCGCGCTCCCTGCGAGGACACTGCTTCGCGTCACCGTTGACGATAAGAAGTACACCAGGGTGATCCGCCTCGGCCCCGGCGCGTCCTTGGATGTGGGGCTGCGCGTCTCGCTCGCCCCCGGCGCGCACTATGTCCGTGCCGAAGCGGACCCGGGCGGCAGACTCGTTGAGGTCAACCTCGGCGACAACAAGTTTTCGCGATTCGTCCATGTCCCCCCGCCTGCGGGACAGTTTCCCGGCGTGGGCATCGCCGAGATCGGCGTGTACTCCATTGATGCCCGAATCGCCGATCCCGAGGAGAAGCAGATGCGCGTGGTATCCGTTCCGCTGTCTGCCCTCGTAGCCGTCATGCCCGTCCCTGTAAAGCCGCGGGGTCTCCGAGTCGTGTACGGAGACGGGAAGACGGTGCAGGCCGAGATACTCGATCTCGACCGTTCCGGGGATGTCACGGCGGCCGATCAACTGGTGTTCGCGGCTCAAACCTGGCTTGGAGCCTGCATAACCTATCGCGTGGAGCTGTGCGATCCCGAGGACAGAGATGCAGCCCGGTTGATCGAGGCGCAGAGCATGGACTCCGTCGGTAGGGGTTCGGGCGACTTGCGCATGACCGTGTCTCGATGGAATCCGCGACTTGTGGACTCGATCAGGCTCGGCGACACGGAGATCGGCTCCCTAGACGCTATGATCCAGCAGAGCGCGGGGGGCACGTGGTGGCAGAGGCCGAACGCCTCCGAGGAAGTGCGGAGTTGGACGGGCAGCCTGTGTCAGCGTTGGGAGGTCACGCTCTCAAACGATGTGCCTAAGGACGCAGTGTCCGGCCCGTTCGGTTACCAGACGACCTATGCGATCGAGTCTCAACCCGGCTCGCAGTGGTTCACCGCGCAGTTCCTGTCGCTCAAGAACACCGACTCCCGTCCGTGGAAGCTCGGCAGCTACTTCTACCATCCAAACTCGGCAATCGGCGGGAGCAGCGACGGCGACGAGCCCGACCCACCGGGCATCAGCGGCACGGCGGCTTGGACGGACAACGAAGTCGGCGCGTCATACGGAATCGTGGGCAGGCCGTCGTCCGGCCTCGAGGTCTACTTCTGGAAGGATGCTGACGGCAACGAGCACTCGGACGCGCGGGTGAAGGTGGGTAAGATGCTCAGGCCGGGCGAGACGTACGAGAAGCCCGGGGTGCCCGTCTACCTCTTCTGCGCCCGGACGAAGGACCATCCCCAGCCGTGGCTCGCGATGGAGGATGAGATCAACAGCCTGCCCAAGTGGGAAGTGTTTGGAACAACCGCCGGCCGGTGAACGTCACCACCACCGTCCAGCCCTGAGTGCGCTCTCTGGAGCGCGTATCGAAGGGCGGCCTCGTAGCACACCCTCTGGCTGGACCTGACCGTCCTTCGATACGCTGTCGCTACTCAGGACTGGGCGGTCTTTCATTTCGCGCTCTACACTTACGCTATCTCCACCAGCGTCACGTCGAACGTGAGGTTCTGCCCCGCCAGCGGGTGATTCGCGTCCAGCGTCACGGTCTTCTCCGTGATGTCGGTCACCGTCGCCGCGATCTCCTGACCGTCGGGCTGCTGGAGTCGCAGCATGTCTCCCACGGCCAGCTCGCAGTCCGGCGGGAACGAGGTCAGGTCTATCTCCGCTACGAGGTCATCATCGTGCGGGCCGTATGCTTTATCTGACGGAATCGTGATCGTCTTCGTCGCGCCGATCTCCATGCCGGTCACGCCGTCATCAAATCCGGGGATCACCTGTCCCTCGCCGAGGGTGAACTCCAGGGGTTCGCGCCCCTCGGATGAGTCGAACACCGTGCCGTCGTCGAGCCTGCCGGTGTAGTCTACCTTTACTCTATTGCCGCTACTGGCCTTTACCATCAGCTAGTCCTCCT